>JALWRH010000038.1 GCA_026994195.1 Sedimenticola sp.
AGGCGCTCCACCCTGCCGGGATGCTCCAGAGCCAGGCTCATGGCGGTCTTGCCACCCATGCTGTGACCCACGAGCGCGGCCTGTTCCACATCCTTGTCGTCCATGAGTTCCAGTACGTCTCCGGCCATGGCGGGATAGGACACATCCGGGTCATGAGGCGAGCGGCCGTGATTGCGCAGATCAGGCACGATGACCCGGTAGCGCTCGCTCAGGCTTCTGGCGATGCGCTGCCAGTTCACCAGGGAACCGAGGAGGCCGTGGAGCAGAACCAGCGGCGTACCCGGGTGTTGATCACCGAATTCGCGATAGTAGAGTTTCAAAAGGCAGCTACAGAAATCAGAGAAAAATCACATCGAGGCGCTGATTATTATCGGGCTGAAGCCCGACCCACAGCCCTCGCGTAGACCGGACTTCAGTCCGGCAACCATCAGTGCTTGCGCTGCGGCGGCAGGTCCGTGCAGCTTCCCTCGGCGGCTTCCGCCGCCAGGCCGATGCTCTCGTTCAGCGTGGGATGGGGATGGATGGTGAGGCCGATGTCCTCGGCGTCGGCGCCCATCTCCAGGGCCAGCACCGTCTCGCCAATAAGTTCCCCGGCATTCACGCCCACAATACCCGCGCCGAGAATGCGCTTGGTGTCGGGATCGAACAGCAACTTGGTCATGCCTTCGTCCCGGCCCACACCAATGGCCCGACCGGAGGCCGCCCAGGGGAACACAGACTTTTCGTACTTGATGCCCTTCTCCTTCGCCTCGGTTTCCGTCAGGCCCATCCAGGCCACTTCGGGATCCGTGTAGGCCACGGAGGGAATGGTCAGAGGATCGAACATGGCGGGCAGGCCGGCAATGACTTCCGCCGCCACATGGGCCTCATGGGTAGCCTTGTGGGCCAGCATGGGGTTGCCCACCACGTCACCGATGGCGAAGATATGCGGCACGTTGGTGCGCATGTGGGAGTCCACGGGGATGAAGCCGCGCTGATCCACTTCCACCCCGGCCACCTCAGCATTGATGAGATGGCCGTTGGGACGGCGGCCCACGGCCACCAGCACTTTGTCATAGGTGGTGTCTTGCGGCGCGTTTTCCCCGGCAAAGCTGACCTTCAATCCCGATTTTAGAGCCTTGATGCCTTCCACGCTGGTCTTGAGCATGATGCGATTGACCTGCCTGGCCAGGCGTTTCTGCAAGGGCTGAACCAGATCCCGGTCACAGCCGGGAATCAAGCCATCCTGCAATTCCACGATATCGACACTACTGCCCAGGGTGCTGTACACCGTGGCCATCTCCAGGCCGATGATGCCACCGCCGATGATGAGCATCTTTTTGGGGACATCTTCCAGGGCCAGGGCGCCGGTGGAGTCGATGAGGCGGGGGTCGTCATTGGGAAAACCGGGAATCTGCACGGCGGAGGAACCGCAGGCAATGATGCAGTGATCGAACTCGATGAGGGTCTGCTGACCATCTCCTTCCACGGACAGGGTCTTGGGACTTTGGAACTGGCCCCAGCCTCGCACAATCTGTACCTTGCGCATCTTGGCCATATGGGCCAGGCCACCGGTAAGCTTCTTCACCACCTTGTCCTTGCCTGCACGCAGCTTGTCCAGGTCGATCTTCGGCTTGCCGAAGCTCACCCCCATGGCCTCCAGTTCCGCCGCCTCGTTGATGATGTCCACGGTGTGCAGCAGGGCTTTGGAAGGAATACAGCCCACGTTCAGGCAAACGCCTCCCAGGTCGGCATATTTTTCCACCAGCACCACGCTCATGCCCAGGTCGGCAGCACGAAAGGCGGCGGAATAGCCGCCGGGGCCGGCGCCCAGTACCAGCACCTGGCAACGAATGTCCGCCACTCCTTCCACAGCGGCGGAAGGCGCGTTGCCCGCATGCCGGACAGGCGGCGCCTTCTCGGCAGCAGGGGGCACAGCGAGGGCTTCGGGCGCTTCAGTGTCGGCGGTTTCCGCTCCTTCGGTTTCCAGCAGCAACAGAGGGCTTCCCTGAGAAATTTTGTCACCCACCTTCACCTGCACTTCTTTCACCAGCCCACTTTCAGGACTGGGAATCTCCATAGAGGCCTTGTCGCTCTCCAGGGTGATGATGGAGTCTTCCTTCTCGATACGGTCACCGGGCTTTACCAGCACTTCGATGACTTCGACTTCGGGGAAATCGCCGATATCGGGAAGGGTCACTTCTATTATTGTATTGCTCATCTGCAAAGGCCTGTGGTTATTGCTCCTGAATGCGGCGCCATGCTTACAGCACCAGACGGCGGATGTCGGACAGCAGCCCGGCAAGATAGGTTGTGAAGCGCACTCCCTGGGCACCGTCGATAACCCGATGATCATAGGACAGGCTGAAAGGCATGACCAGTCGCGGCTTGAATTTCTTTCCATTCCAGACAGGTTTCATGGCCGCCCGGGACACGCCCAGAATGGCCACTTCCGGCGCATTTACAATGGGCGTGAACTGAGTGCCACCGATACCGCCCAGGCTGGAGATAGTAAAGCAGCCTCCCTGCATGTCTGCGGGACCCAGCTTGCCTTCCCGGGCCTTGCCACTGATCTCCATGAGCTCCCGGGCCAGGTCGTACACGCCCTTGCGGTCCACATCACGGATCACCGGCACCACCAAGCCATTGGGAGTATCCACAGCCACGCCGATGTGCAGGTATTTCTTCAGGATGAGTTTTTCGCCGTCCGGTGACAGAGAGGCGTTCACCTCGGGAAATTCACGCAGGGCCGCTTCACAGGCTTTCATGAGGAAGGGCATGAAGGTGAGGCGCACGTCCTGCTTCAGGGCCTCGTCCTTCTGCGCCTTACGGAAGGCCTCCAGTTCCGTGATGTCGGCTTCATCGAACTGGGTGACATGGGGCACGGTGATCCAGCTGCGATGCAGATGGGCGCCGCTGATCTTTTTAATACGGCCAAGCTCCACTTCCTCGGTTTCGCCGAATTTCGAGAAATCGACGGCAGGCATGGATGGCAGGGCCAGGGAGCCGCCGGCTGCCGCCGTGGCCGCTCCGCCTCCCGCCAGGGAGGATTTGACAAAGTTCTGCACGTCTTCCTTGGTGATGCGCCCCTTGGCAGCACTGCCGTTCACCTGTCCCAAGTCCACGCCCAGTTCCCGGGCAAAGCGGCGCACAGCCGGGCTGGCATGAGCTTTGCGGCTGGGCATGTCATCCTGGGTGGGCGCTACGGGCAGAGGCTTGGCCTTCTTCTCGCCCGGTGCTGGAGGCGCAGGATGGGGAGTGCTGTCCACGGGTTTGGGCGGCGCCACGGGGGCAGTTTCCTCGGGGGCGGTTTCCTCGTCCACCACAACCAGCAGATCCCCCTGGTTAATGGTATCGCCCACCTGCACCTTGACTTCCTTAATGACCCCAGCCGTGGGGGAAGGGATCTCCATGGAGGCCTTGTCACTCTCCAGGGTTATGAGAGAATCTTCCGCGTTGATGGTATCGCCGGCAGAGACCAATACTTCGATGACTTCCACATCCTTGAAGTCGCCAATGTCCGGCAGGGTGATTTCTTTCAGATTCGCCATGGAAATGCTCCTCACACCTTGGTCGGATTGGGTTTTTCGGGATCGATCTTGTAGGCTTTGATGGCCTGGGCCACCAGGTCGGCATCCACCGTGCCTTCATCAGCCAGAGCCTTGAGAGCCGCCACCACCACGTGATAGCGGTTGACTTCAAAGAAGCTGCGCAACCGGCGGCGCAGATCGGAACGGCCAAAACCGTCCGTACCCAGAGTGATGCAGCCCCTCCCGCCGAGATAGGAGCGGATCTGGTCGGCAAACATGCGCACATAGTCGGTGGACGCCACCACCGGCCCTACAGCGCCGTCGAGCTGTTGGGTCACATAAGGAATGCGGGGCTTCTCCATGGGGTGCAGGCGGTTCCAACGCTCGCAGTCCATGCCGTCCCGGGCCAGTTCCGTGAAGCTGGTGACGCTCCACACATCCGCCGCAATCTTCCAGTCTTTTTCCAGCAGCTCCGCCGCGGCAATGACCTCCCGCAGGATGGTGCCCGAACCCATGAGCTGCACCCGCTTCTTCTTGCGCGAGCCCGCCTTGAACAAATACATGCCCTTGATGATGCCCTCTTCCACGCCCTTGGGCATGGGGGGGTGGACATAATTCTCGTTCATGATGGTGACATAGTAGAAGATATTCTCCTGTTCGGCGTACATACGGCGTAAACCGTCCTGGAGAATCACCGCCAGTTCATAAGAGAAGGTCGGATCGTAGGAACGGCAATTGGGAATCCCTGCAGACGCCAGGTGGCTGTGGCCGTCCTGATGCTGCAGCCCCTCGCCAGACAGGGTGGTGCGTCCTGCGGTGCCGCCCATGAGGAAACCCCGGGCCTGCATGTCGCCAGCCGCCCAGGCCAGGTCTCCTACCCGCTGGAAGCCAAACATGGAGTAATACACATAGAAGGGGATCATGGGCACGCCATGATTGGAATAGGAAGTGGCGGCGGCGATCCAGGAGGACATGGCTCCGGCCTCGTTGATGCCTTCCTGGAGGATCTGGCCTTTCACGTCCTCCCGGTAGTACATGACCTGGTCCGCGTCCATGGGGGTATAAAGTTGGCCCACATGGGAATAGATACCCAGCTGCCGGAACATGCCTTCCATACCGAAGGTGCGTGCTTCGTCGGGAACGATGGGCACCACATGCTTGCCCACTTTCTTATCCCTCAGCAGGCTGGTGAGAAAACGCACATAGGCCATGGTGGTGGACATCTCCCGCTCGCCGCTGCCTTCCAGCAGGGCCTGGAAAGCATCCAGCCCGGGCACTTCCAGAGATTGGGCCTTGGTGCGCCGGGAGGGCAGATAGCCACCCAGGGCCTGGCGGCGCTCGTGGAGGTATTTCATTTCCTCACTGTCTTCCGCCGGCTTGAAATAAGGCGCCGAAGACAGCTGATCCTCGGGAATGGGAATATTGAAGCGGTCGCGGAAATGGCGCAGGGCATCCTCTCCCATCTTCTTCTGGGAGTGGGTGATATTCTGGCCTTCGCCGGCTTCCCCCATGCCATAGCCTTTCACCGTCTTAGCCAGAATCACCGTGGGCTGGCCCCGGTGCTCCATGGCGGCCTTGTAGGCGGCATAGACCTTGATAGGATCATGGCCGCCCCGGTTGAGACGCCAGATATCCTCATCGCTCATATTGGCGACCATCTCCAGCAGTTCGGGATACTTGCCGAAGAAATGCTCCCGCGTGTAGGCGCCGCCCTTGGCCTTGTAGGCCTGGTAGTCGCCGTCCAGAGCCTCTTCCATGCGCTTGCGCAGCAGGCCTTTCTTGTCCCGGGCAATGAGAGGATCCCAGTAACCGCCCCAGACCACTTTGATGACATTCCAGCCCGCACCACGGAACACAGCTTCCAGTTCCTGGATGATCTTGCCGTTGCCCCGCACCGGACCGTCCAGCCGTTGCAGGTTGCAGTTGATGACAAATACCAGGTTGTCCAGACGCTCCCGGGAAGCCAGGGAAATGGCGCCCAGGGATTCCGGTTCATCCATTTCGCCATCGCCCATGTAGGCCCAGACTTTACGGTGATCCATATCCGCCATGCCCCGGTCATGCATGTAGCGCATGAAGCGCGCCTGATAGATGGCCATCAGGGGTCCCAGGCCCATGGATACCGTGGGGAACTGCCAGAAGTTGGGCATCAGCCAGGGATGAGGATAGGAAGACAGGCCGTCTCCCCCGGACTCCTGGCGGAATTTGTTGAGCTGATCTTCAGTGATCCGCCCTTCCAGGAAGGCACGGGCATAGATACCTGGCGCGGAATGCCCCTGAAAGAACACCAGATCGCCTTCTTGTTCTTCATTGCTACCCCGGAAGAAATGGTTGAATCCCACATCAAAAAGCGTGGCGCTGGAAGCAAAGCTGGCAATATGGCCACCCAGCTCAGGCTCCTTGCGATTGGCCTGCACCACCATAGCCATGGCATTCCAGCGGATGAATGATCGGATACGGCGTTCCATGGCCCTGTTTCCGGGGAAAGGAGGCTGTTTTGACGGCGGAATGGTATTCAGGTAGGCAGTGGTCGCCTTGTAGGGCAGATAGGCCCCCGAAAGCCGGGCCTTCTCTATGAGTTGCTCCAAAAGATAATGCGCACGTTCTGCGCCCTCGTTTTCCAGCACGGCCTCCAGGGCTTCCAGCCATTCCGCTGTTTCCTGGGGGTCGATATCGTTGATTTCTGTCATAGTGTTTCCGTTGTTTTCCTGAGCAAGCTATGGCTATTTGGCACTCCGCGCCCCGCAACAGAGGCGTCACCACCCATCTGGCCAAAGCCGCCAAATATTGGCCTGCACTCGATTCGCTTCAGGGGCCAATACTGACAGTACTGGCAGCATAAATCCAGTATAATTTTACGTATCGTTTATAATCAACAGGTTATATGTGTTTAATTATGGTACGCTTGTCCTATTTTTGCCCGTTTCGCGGAGTGCTGAACACCTTTCTAGCTTCCGGATGAAACCCGTTTTCCGGTACGCCCCATGACACAGCATCATGGCCGGTCACCACGAAAACCTACCACCACGCCTGCATGAGAAATCAGCCCGCTCCCAAAGGAAAAACGCACTTTGCGGTGAAACAGGCACGTCAAACTATTGATGTTTTCCTGAATTATCTGTATCAATCTATACTTAGGAAAAAATGTTCCGGAATAATCGTGGCATTTGGCAGTGTGGCAAGGCACTTAATATTTCCACATTCCTCCCGATAAGGACAATGATGCCCTGGCTGTCCCGGAAGCGTCGGCACTAACGAATCTCCATCGCAGACGCAATATGAGGATGCGGAAAACGCGTATGTTAAGAATATGGATACGCCATGCCGGACTAGGTCAGTCGGCATTCATGGGTAAGGTGTTCACCTGTCCGAACCACAGGGCAGAAACCGGACGCCAGCCGAATCAAGGCGTTCATCTTTTGGCCAGGCCTACATTTTGTTATGCGAAACGAAACAGATAGCGTTCAGACTTGGAGCTGGCGGCCCCGATTGACGGAAAAACAGGCCAGACAGGAATGGTCGCAAGCCGTAGTGCGGGTAAGCATCACCCTCATTGTCCTGGGCTACCTGCTGCTGTTCAGCACAACTGCCGGTGGAAACGCTACTCATGCGACGGTTGTTTCCCTGGTGGGGGGCTACCTTGCCTATTCCCTGTTCCTCATTGCCAGTTTCTGGCCCTGGCCAAACACCTCAAACTCACGCAAGCTGATCACTCTGATTTCGGATATTGGCATCACTCTCTATTGCATGCATCTCTACGGGGAAGGCAGCGCACCTTTTTTCGTCATTATTCTGTGGGTCAGTATCGGTTTTGGAGTACGGTTTGGACAAATCTATCTGCTGGTGGGAACAACCTATTCCGCTCTGGGGCTGGTAGCCCTATGGAAATACAGCCCTTTCTGGAATCAACACCCCTCCATAGTGCTTTCGTACCTGGTGGCGGTTCTGGTTATCCCCCTGTTCGCCTCCTATCTCCTGCGCAAAATCGAACAGGCCAAGAAAGAAGCTGAAATGGCCAACAAGGCCAAATCCCAGTTTCTGGCCAACATGAGCCATGAGATCCGCACGCCCCTGACGGGAATCATCGGCATGGCCGAACTGTTGCTGGAGGAACGGCTAGAAAGCAAGTATCAACAGCAGATAGAAACCATCAACTATTCGTCCAAGAACCTGCTGCACCTTTTGAACGATACTCTGGATATTTCCAGGATCGAGGCCGGCAAGCTGGAACTGGTCGCCGAAGACCTGGATATTCATGAACTGCTCAACAATATTTCTCTCATGTACCGCCCCCTGGCCCAGGCCAAGCAGTTGCGTTTCAGGATGGATGTTCAGCTACATATCCCTCCCCTGCTGAAAGGAGACCGCCTGCGTATTCAGCAGATATTGACCAACCTTCTGAGCAATGCGGTGAAATTTACCGAGCAGGGCGAGATCACCTTGCGGGTGCGCCTGGCCCGGCTGGAGGACACCCAGGCCACCCTGCAATTCGAAGTTCAGGACACGGGCATAGGCATTCCCCAGAACAAGCGGGAAAGCATATTTGAGATCTTTGAACAAGCCGATAACACCACCACGCGCCGTTATGGCGGCAGCGGCCTGGGAATGGCCATATCCAAGCAGCTTGCCGAGCTCATGGACGGCAGGATCTGGCTGAAACAAAGCAAAGAGGGCGCTGGCTCCACTTTCCTGTTCGAAGTCCCTCTGGAAGTCGTTCCTGAGGACGGCAATGTCAGACAACCCCGGAGCTTCGAAGGCATCCATGCCCTGGTCATCTCCTCCAACAAAATATTCCGCTCCCACTACCGCCAGGTTCTGGAACGTTGGGGATGCGGCATTGAAACTGCCGACAAAGCCCTGGATGCCTTCATACAAATCAAGGCCGGCGACCAGGCCTTTCAAAACTATCAGCTGCTCATTGTGGACGAAAAGGGCCTGGAGATCACGGCTGAACAGTTTGGCCGCACCAAGCGGAGCGATCCGGCCCTGAGTTTCATCCCCACGGTGCTGGTGACGGGCAGCCGGCAGGAGGATGCTCCCAGCGACGGCAGCTTCGACGCAGTAGTGAACCACAGCGACAGTACCGGCCTGTATCGTGCGCTCCACGCACTACTGAACACAGCCGACTTTCCGGCACCAGGGAAGCAGGAAAAAGAGGAAAACCGGATCGCCGCTTCCCGCCGCATCCTGGTGGTGGACGACAACAACACCATACAGCTGTTGCTATCCACCATTCTCCGCAACGCCGGCCATGAGGTGGTTCAGGAATTCAGTGGCGAGAAGGCTCTGGACAGGCTGTTCGAGGAAAGCTTTGACATTGTCGTCATCGACATGCAGATGCCCAATATGAGTGGCCCGGAAGTAATACAGGCCTACAGATATACTGAATTTGGGAATGAGGCGCATCTGCCTTTCATTGTGCTGTCCGCCAATGATCGCAGCGAAGCTCGGGTTGAATGCGAAAATGCTGGGGCTGATTCCTTCCTGCCCAAGCCCGTGGACAAAAAGAAACTGTTGAAGACCATAGACGATCTAACCGAGGGACAGTCAAGCGTCATCACCGGAAAACAGCAAGTGGAGGCTGTCAGTAATGTGGAGTCTCTTCCCGTGCCCGATGACGCCCTTCCTGTCATCGACATGGAAGCCATTCATGCACTCATCTCCCTTCAGCAGGACGATAATTTCTTCAATAAGCTGCTGGAGCATTTCTATGCCGACGCAAAGCAATCCATAGTCACCATGGAAACCGCCTTGCCATCACAAGACTTCGACAGTCTCAGGGACGCTGCACACGCATTGCAGGGGTCCGCCGGTGGAATAGGCGCGGAAGCTCTTTTCCAGCAATGCGCCGACATCTCTCATGGCGACAACAAGCTGTTGCGGGAAAAAGGACAGGAAATGATCGAAGGCGTAAAAACGCAGCTACGCAAGGTACAGGCCGCCCTGAATGACCCCGAGGTCACCTCCTCGTCTTCCATTTGTGAATTTCCCAGGATATCCTGACCCGGCACCCCCTGGCACCGGATCAGGTTCGCTGGAAACTCATGCCGCATCCATTTTTCTGGATTGCGCTTTCACAAGACGCTCCATCATGCGCTGGTCACGCTGCGGCAGGGCCATGGCGGAATCCACCCACAGCCCGACGATGCGATCGAGTTCATCGCGAGTCAGGGGAAACACTTCTTCGCGCATGGCAAGCACGGCGTTGCGGGTCATGGCTGAACGGTCGTGCTTGCGCACGAACTGGCGCAAGGCCACTTTTGCTTCTCCCGGTTCAGTGAGTATATCGATAACACCCATCTCGTAGAGTTCATCCGAGGTGTACATCCTGCCGGTATTGATCATACGCTCCACCAAGGCCGGCGCAATTCTCCGGGACAGAAAGGAATAGGCGCCCATGCCGGGGAACATATTGAACACAACCTCGGGGAAGCCTATTTTTGCGCCCTTTTCGGCAATGATGACATCGCATGACAAGGCGGCTTCGAATGCCGCGCCCAGGGCATCACCCTCGATCAGAGCCACTGTGCGCAAATCCTGTCCCAGATTCACATAGTTGTCATAGAGCACGTCGATGCACAGGCTGGCGTAGTTCTCCAGCACCTGCCGCTTGTTACCTCGGATGCAATCGAGGAAAAAACCGAGATCACCTCCCAGGCTGTACACCCCGGGAATGGCAGATCCGAGAACCAGAAATTTGAATGGAGACGCCTCGCCTTGCTCCCTGTGCTGTTCGCAAACCTGAACGACGGACTCCTGGAAGCTCCGGATATCACGCATCAACGCAGGGGTGAAATTTGGACGGGGTCGCGTGTTCATATTGAACTGCATGACCTTGTTGGCCGGGTCATAATCACAAACCAGGTTGTCATACACCCAGTTGTAATCCACGTTGAGGTCGTGATCGAGATGAAGTTGCTGAGTCGCCATGGCATTTCTCCTGTCTTTGGTTGAAAATCTCAAGTCGATGGCGGTACAGCTTCCCGTCCTGTCCGCGGATCAAGAGAAATTTTCATGACCAATTCCCAGGAGAAAGAACCTGGGCGGTTTTCCGGGCTCAAGATCAGGTACACCTAACCGCCATGATGCTATTTATGGCACAGCCGGGGGAGTTGGTACAGAAAAACCTTGCGGAGCTGGGAAGTCGTCGAAGCTATTTGGTCGGCCATGGTATGAGCAGTCAAGCATACAAACGCCTGTTTTTATTGGATGAAAATTCCCCGTCCACGATGCACAAAGCATCTGGGGTTCACACAAGCCAATGAATAAAAAAGGAAAAAATTCAGCCCGAATCAATCCTGGTATTTGTCAGGCAATTCCTCGTAGATCCTTCGCACTTCTTCTTCCCTTGAAAACAACGCATCCACACAATCCGGATCAAAATGGCTTCCGGAATGCTCCCGCAGATAGTTCAGAGCCTTTTCCCGGGGCCAAGCATCTTTGTAGGGGCGAACGGTCATAAGAGCATCCAGCGTGTCAGCAACTGCAACGATTCTCGCCTCCACGGGGATTTCTTCGCCTTTGAGTCCATGAGGATAGCCATTGCCGTCAAAATGCTCGTGGTGGTGCAGGGCGATGCTGGCCGCCATGGACAGATACGCAGATGAGCTGCCCTTGAGAATGTTGTAACCAATGGTTGTGTGGGTCTCCATGATCTCGCGCTCTTCCGCAGTCAGCCGGGCAGGCTTAAGCAGAATGGTGTCCGAGATGCCGATCTTGCCAATATCATGCAGGGGAGAAGCTTTATTGATGAGGTTGCAATGAAAATCATCCAGGTCCAGGCCCCGGGCTATTTCGTAAGAATAGCGGGCCATGCGAAATACATGGTTGCCGGTGCATTCGTCCCTGTACTCTCCCGCCTTTGCCAAACACATAAGTGTTTCCTCTTCCCGGGTAACGGCCTCCTTGGTCGCTTTGGACACCAGTCCCTGAAGCAGAAGAGCCTGATCTGCAGCTTCCTTCTGATGCTGATGCAAAAGCAGCAAATTGCGGCACCTGGCCTGGCATTCGTAGTGATCAAAAGGCCGGGATAAAAAATCCGTAGCGCCGGCTTCCAGTGATTCGTAGCGGATCTTCCGGTCATTCACCACGGTCACGACGACAATGGGGACATCCGCACCCTTGGGAAGGGCTCTCACCTGACGGGTCAATTCCACTCCGTTCATCCCGGGCATTTTATAGTCGGTAATCAACAAATCCGGAACCCGTGCTTTACAACAGGCCAACGCCTCCTTGGCGTCGGCAAAAGCCTTGCAAGTGATTCTGGGAGAAATAGCGGAGATGATGCTCTCCAGAATTGTCCTGCCGGTCGCCTGGTCATCGACAATAACCACAAATTGTTCTTCCGCGGTGACAAAAGGAGTCACATTTCCAGTATTGCGGCTTGCGGGTTCGAGCCCCTGAATAAATGAGGTCTTGTGTTTCACCATTAGTAATATCCCCTATCCCGACATACTGCGCAATATGTCAATGGAATCCTGCTTTACTTTCTCACCTGCGCATGCCTTCTTGAAACCAACATGACACTGATCAGATTCATGGACTACGAACAGCTCACAACCCACTGCCGCATTCCAATCCCACTAGATTGATACAGCAACAAATTCTGTTCCAAGTTACTGAAGCATAGCAGTTTCATACACTTGCGCAACTCATGATCCACTCACTCTTCCCGAGCCCAGTAGATTTCATGTTGGAAATAGCCGGGCAAACCGCCCTCAGCTCTGCACAAACTTTCTATATAACTGTTTTATATGCACATATTTACGGACTTGTTGAAAAACTCCTTTTAACAGCGAATGGAACCGGGCTCATAAACCAGTGACTACGTTTTAATTGACGGGATATATGGAAAAATCTTAAAGAACAGATTAACGCCATTGCGGAGGGATTCTTGCACCCACGCAACAGCATGAATATTTTTTCTTGCACAAACCTCTGAAGGTAAAAAAAAGCGTGCTCCCAAGGAGCACGCTTTTAATTTTTATAGATGTGTGGCGCTCTGATTCCCTCGTGCGCCTACAACCAGTATACGGAATCAATCAGTATTTCCCTGGCTGCGGCTAAACACCAACTGGTCACCACTGGCATCCACTTTCACAAGATCACCGGGAGCAAACTCACCCGCCAGTATCTTTTGCGCCAGGGGGTTTTCCAGCTGATGCTGTATGGCTCGTTTCAGGGGCCGTGCTCCGTACACAGGATCAAATCCGGCCTCACCCAGCAGATCCAGGGCGGCATCACTGATATCCAGCTGCAGATCCCTTTCTTCCAGGCGCTTGCGCAGATGCTCGATCTGGATAGTGGCGATCTTGCGGATCTGTTCCCGACCAAGGGGATGGAATACCACAGTCTCGTCAACCCGGTTGATGAACTCGGGGCGGAAATGCTGGCCCACGACTTCCATCACCGCGGTCTTCATGGCCTCATAATCGTTGGTATGAGCCATTTCCTGAATCAGGTGCGAACCCAGGTTGGAGGTCATGACGATTACCGTATTGCGGAAATCCACAGTGCGTCCCTGACCATCCGTGAGGCGGCCGTCGTCCAACACCTGCAACAGCACGTTGAACACATCCGGGTGGGCCTTTTCCACCTCATCCATGAGGATGACAGAGTAAGGCTTGCGCCGCACCAGCTCGGTGAGGTAGCCGCCCTCCTCGTAACCCACATAACCCGGAGGCGCACCAATGAGCCGCGCCACGGAGTGCTTTTCCATGAACTCGGACATGTCGATGCGCACCATGGCATCCTCGGTGTCGAAGAGGAATTCCGCCAGGGCCTTGCACAGCTCGGTCTTACCCACCCCGGTGGGACCGAGGAACAAGAAGGAGCCGTTGGGCCGGTTGGGATCAGACAGGCCTGCCCGAGAGCGGCGAATCGCATCGGACACGGCACGCACGGCCTCGTCCTGCCCCACCACGCGCTTGGTCAGGTTCTCTTCCATCTTGAGCAGCTTCTCGCGCTCCCCTTCGAGCATCTTGCTCACGGGGATGCCGGTCCACTTGGAAACCACTTCGGCGATTTCTTCGTCAGTGACGTTGTTGCGCAGGAGCTGAAAATCCATGTGCTCGGCCTCGTCCGCCGCCGCGAGCTGCTGCTCCAGCTGGGGAATAACGCCGTACTGGATCTCGGACATGCGCTGCAGGTCTCCCGCCCGGCGGGCGGTCTCCAGCTCGATACGGGCGCGCTCCAGTTCTTCCTTAATGTGCGTGGTGCCCTGCACGGCGGCCTTTTCCGCTTTCCAGATTTCTTCCAGGTCGGAGAACTGCTTCTCCAGACGTTCGACCTCCTCTTCCAGCGCCGCCAGACGCTTCTTGGAAGCTTCATCGGTTTCCTTCTTCAGCGCCTCGCGCTCAATCTTGAGCTGGATGATGCGCCGGTCCAGCTTGTCCATCTCCTCGGGCATGGAATCGATTTCCATGCGGATGCGCGAAGCCGCCTCGTCGATGAGGTCGATGGCCTTGTCCGGCAGTTGCCGGTCGGTGATATAACGGTGCGACAAAGTGGCCGCGGCAACGATGGCCGGGTCGGTGATCTCCACCCCGTGATGCACTTCATAGCGCTCTTTCAGGCCACGCAGGATAGCGATAGTGTCCTCCACGCTGGGCTCGTCCACAAGCACCTTTTGGAAACGGCGCTCCAGGGCGGCGTCCTTCTCGATGTACTGGCGATACTCATCCAGGGTGGTGGCGCCCACGCAATGCAGCTCACCCCGCGCCAGGGCGGGCTTGAGCATGTTGCCGGCATCCATGGAGCCTTCGGTCTTGCCCGCGCCCACCATGGTGTGAATCTCATCGATGAACAGGATGATCTGTCCCTCGGCCTTGCTCAGATCATTTAGCACGGCCTTGAGGCGTTCCTCGAACTCGCCTCGGAACTTGGCTCCGGCGATCAGCGCCGCCATGTCCAGGGACAGCAGCCGCTTGTTCTTCAGGCCTTCCGGCACTTCGCCGTTGACAATGCGCTGTGCCAGACCTTCCACGATGGCTGTCTTTCCCACGCCGGGCTCGCCGATGAGTACCGGGTTGTTCTTGGTGCGGCGCTGCAGCACCTGCACGGTGCGGCGGATCTCGCTGTCCCGGCCAATGACCGGATCCAGCTTGCCCTGCTCGGCCCGCTCGGTAAGGTCGATGGTGTATTTTTCCAGGGCCTGGCGCTGATCCTCGGCGTTGGGGTCATCCACTGCCTGGCCGCCACGCACATTCTCGATGGCTTTCTCGATGGCCCCCTTGCTGGCGCCGGCCTTGCGCATGGCATCGCCCAGAGCACCCTTGTCCTCCACGGCGGCCAGCACGAACAGCTCAGAAGAGATGTACTGGTCTCCCCGCTTCTGGGCCAGCTTGTCGGTCTGGTTGAGGAGGCGGTTCAGGTCATTGGACACATGCACATCCGCATCACCGCCGGTGACGCTAGGCATGTGATCGAGAATCTCTCCCAGGCTGGAACGCAGCTGGTTGACATTTACGCCGGCCTGGGTCAGAAGGTGACGCACGCCACCACCTTCCTGGTCCAGCATGGCGATCATCAGGTGTACCGGCTCGATGAACTGGTGATCCTTGCCCAGGGCGAGGCTCTGGGCATCCGCCAGGGCCAGTTGAAATTTGCTTGTAAGTTTATCCATCCGCATGTTTGCAGGCTCCCAAATTCTTATAGATGACCTTCAAATGGGGGTGATTCAGAAGAATTCAACACTCGCCCTGAATGCTATGCTGTAACTGATGAACATAAAAAAGCCATATTTGCTGATGGATATTCCATGAACTGAAAGAAGGAGGGCGGCATGCACAGGTTTTTCCGGGCAGTCTGTTCCCCTGCCTGCGCCAATAACCCCGAAAACAGGTTCCTGCACAGCCTTTTCCACTTGTTCAGCTTGTGGATCATCTTGTTGACAATGTTTGCGGGTGGCTGCGCCTTGCCCCCGGAAAAACCCTCCTCGCCGACCCGGCCGGTAAATCAATCCACAAACAATGAGGACCAGCGTTCCAACGAACTGTTGGTGGTGCTGGCCTTTTCGGGAGGCGGCAGCCGCGCCGCAGCGCTCTCCTATGGAGTACTGGAGAAGCTTCGTGATACGAGGATCACCATCGATGGCAGGGAACGCCGTCTGCTGGACGAAGTGGACTTCATTTCTTCCGTGTCCGGTGGCAGTTTCACTTCTGCCTACTTCGCTCTGTTCGGCGAACGCATCTTCAGGGATTACCGGAAAAAATTCCTGGAGCAGGATGTTCAGGGCATGTTGATCCGGCGTATTCTCGCACCCTGGAACTGGCCGGCTCTTTGGACAGCCAATGTCAACCGCAGCGAACTGGCGGCCCGGCTATACGATGAATTGTTGTTTGAAGGCAAAACCTATGCGGATCTCTTCCGCCCGGGAGCCCCCTACACCTATATCAGCGCCACAAACCTGACCAGCGGCATTCCTTTCGGCTTCGACCCGCATCAGTTCGATCTTCTGTGCCAGGATCTGAGCAGTTTCAGGGTTGCCAGGGCCGTGGCAGCATCTGCGGCGGTACCTTTGCTGCTCAGCCCCATTACCCTTGCCAACAACCACGATGAATGCAAAACACAGCTCGAACCCTGGGCACAAAAGGCTCTGCGAGATGGCGACAGGACTTCCCGCGCCTATCAGCTGGCTTTGGCGGAAAAATCCTATACTGATTCCATCAACAACCGTTGGATACACCTGGTGGATGGCAGTGTGACGGACAATCTTGGTCTCCGCGCCCTGCTCAATCTCATTACCCGGCAGGGCAACGCCTGGAATGCCATGAAAAGCCTTGGCCATGGCGACGTGAAAAAAGTGCTGATCATCATCGTCAATGCGCAAACACCGGTAGCGGGCGATCTGGGCAGACAGCAATCACCGTCCCTGATCTTTGGCCTGAACGCCGCTGTCACCACCGCACTCAATGCGTTCAGTTTTGAAACCATGGATACACTGGATTCCTTGATGCGCACCTGGGACGAGAACATCACTTTGCAACGGTGCTGGGATCTGGCCAGGCAGAACAAGGACCAGGCAGGCTGTTTCGATATTCAGCACTACATCGTCGATATCAGTTTCGATGAAGTTGCGGATGAGAAGAAAAAGCGAGCGCTGAAACAGATTCCCACGACCTTCAGCCTTCCCCCTGAACAGATAGAAACGCTTGTGTCCACGGCCAGAACATTGCTGCAGCAATCACCCCAAATGCAGCGGTTCCTGCAAGACATGGCGCGCTGACCTTATCAGATCATTCGTGCCAGGTGCAGAAGTCATCTACGGCTTCCCGCTGGGTGCGATACCGGTTTACCGGATGCTCCCGGTCGGCATATCCCATGGCCATACCGCAGACCAGGAGATTCTGGGCTGTGATTCCCAGTTGCTCCCGCACTGCATCCGGATAATCTGCCGTGGATGCCTGGGGACAGGTGTCCAGACCGAATTCCCGGGCAGCCAGCATCACCGACTGGATGAACATGCCCATGTCCAGCCAGGAGCCCTGCCTCAGGTCACGGTCGATAAAGAAGAACAGGCTCACGGGCGCCCCAAAAAACCGGTAGTTGTTCAGGGCGGCTTCCAGGCGTTTCTCCTTGTCCTCCCGGCCAATGCCCAGGGCCTTGTACAAATCCATACCGCACTGAAAACGCCGGCCTTTGTAGGGCTGCACCCACTTGCCGGGATAGTAAGAATAATCAGGAGTGGGCGCCACTCCCTCCGCCTGAAGCTGCAGCAGCGCGGCACTGAGACGGGCTAGGGCTTCTCCCTGGACCACCGCCACTTTCCAGGGCTGGGTATTGACCCCGGACGGGCTCCAGCGGGCCGTATCGAGAATCTTGCGGATGGTTTCCCGGGACACAGGCTTGTCCAGATAGGCACGGGTGGAAATGCGCCCCTGGATGGCTTCAAGTACATTCATCAGCGATATACCTTGCGTTTGAAGAGATCGGTGCGGCGGCTCACGACACGGTCGATGAACAGAATACCATCCAGGTGATCGATTTCGTGCTGGACGGCCCGGGCCTCATAGCCTTCCATTTCATATTCCTTCTCCTCACCGTGCTCATCCGAGGCTCTGAGACGGATCTGCGTGGCGCGGATCACATTGCCCGTATAGTCCGGCACCGACAAGCAGCCTTCCCGGCCAACCTCGTAACCATCCCAGTGAGTGATCTCGGGGTTGATCAGCACCAGGTTACCGTGATTGGGAACGGGCTTGCGGGTATTGGAGCAGTCCACGATGGCAATACGTTGGAAGTGCCCCACCTGGGGCGCGGCAATACCCACTGCGGCGGGTCCCTGCTGGCGGGTCAGCTCCAGACGGGCCACGAACTCCCGGAGATTGTCGTCGAATTCTGTTACCGGCGCGGAGTCCTGTTTCAGGCGCTCATCAGGAATGGTCAGTATCTGCAGAGGTCGCACGAATCAGCCCACCAGCATTTCCACAGGAGAGATGTTCACCTCTATACCTTCATCGCGCAAATCGCTCACAGCGGTTTCCAGGGATTCCAGGGGCACCGTGGCCACACCAGCAATCTGCATGATGTACACGGGCTTTTCCGCCGTACCTGCCACATCGGATTCCAGATCCAGAATATTGAATCCGGTTTCCGCCAGTACGCCTGTGACCCGGGCCACGATACCAGCCCGGTCGGCGCCACTGACACGCACCATGAGATTGGGCGGCACATGCCGGTGCAGCCCGCCGCGCATGGGATCGATGTGCAGGCTCAGGCCCAAGGCACCGGTTACAGGCTCCAGGGCCTGCTCCAGCGCCGGAACATCCAGACCGCCCCCGACCATCATCATGATGGTGAAATTACCCCCCAGACGCAGCATTGAAGCCTCGCCCAGGATCATGTCCCGCTCGAACAGTGCCTGGGTCACCCGGGCAACGATGCCCGGCTGGTCTTCGCCTGTCAGCGTCAGCATATACCAGTTGCTCATGCTTGCCTTCCTGTGAGAGATGTAAATGACATGGGGATTCCAAGGTCATAGTATACTTGAAGCTTCAAAAAGCTCTGATGGATTCTGTACAGTAGGATAAAAAAAGATGTATATGATGGATTCAAAGCATCAGGCATGGGCAATCGCCGGAGAGTTCAGCCACTTGATAAATTGATCAGAAGATCCCTAATCCACAGATTCGGCTCGACCATGGATATTCGAAGCGCTATGAAAGACGGAACTACACCTGGGTATCGCCTGTGAAACCCAGCAACAGAGAACACCAGCGGCATGTCATGGGCAGCGAATGGCTCAAGGTCTTTGTGTATGCCAGCGCTTTGTTTGCCATGGCTCTGGCGGCTCTGTGGCACCAGTTCCCCCCCGCCATCACGCCAACGCCAACCGTACTGGCGGGATTCTTTGTTTATACCCTGTTCACCGTCGCCGCAGGCTACCGGCACCCCTACTTTGGATACATCTCCATGGACCGGGTTGGACAACTCCTGTGCCTGCTGACCCTGGGAGGCTTTCATGCTGCCTGGATCAGCGGCTTGAGCTATTTCCTTTTTTCATGGAGGCGCCTGCGGGGGGGGATGCCCCTGCGCAACACCATCAATGCCGTGCTGTTCAATTCGGGAACCATGACCCTGATGCTGATCCTTGGCAGCGCCTGGTATGAATGGGCAGGCGGTGAAACACCACTGACCTCCATCAGCCTGTATTCTTTCTGGCTGGTGTTCTCCACGCTGTTAGTCATGCAGGTGTTCAACGAGCTGGCCATGTACCTGCTGGTCTATCTGCGCGGGGGCAATGCCCGCAACACCATCGTTCTACAAACGACTGCGGTGGAAATAGGCAACGGGCTGGTGGGTATGACCCTGGCTCTGGTCTACAATCGCCAGGACATCGCCCTGTTTTTACTGGTTCTCATCGTCATCAGCATTGGCATACTGGTCATGAAACAGTACGCCAGTATCCGCCTGCATCTCGAAGCACTGGTGAAAGAACGTACTCATGCCCTGGAAAACCAAGCCCAGCGTGATTCTCTTACGGGAATCAGCAACCGGCGTCATGTGAACGCTTTCATTTCAGAACAGATCGAGCACTCCCGGCAAACCGGGACCGGCTTCTCCGTAGTTCTGTTGGACGTGGATCATTTCAAGGCCATCAACGACCAATATCTACATGCCTGTGGAGACAAAGTCCTGCAGCAACTGGCCGATATTCTGAAAGAGCACTGCCGATCAGGAGACCTGGTGGGCCGCTATGGTGGAGAAGAGTTTCTGATCTGCTTCCCCAGGCTAAACCTGGAAGAGGCGCGCCTCGCCGCAGAAAAACTGCGCCTGGTGGTAGAAGAACACAACTGGGCGAACATTAATCCTGGTATCCGGTTGACCATCAGCCTGGGCGTTGCCCAGTGGGAACCCGGCATGCAGCTGGATGAACTGGTCAAGGTAGCCGACGGCAAACTCTATGAGGCCAAATCAACGGGCCGGAACCGCGTCTGTTAGACATATCATCTGGCCGGGTTAACGAAGCCAGACCAGGCTGGCCATGCGTCCCGTCTGACCATCTCGGCGATAGGAAAAGAATGTGTCCGCCTCTGCAAAGGTACATCGCCCTCCCCCATACACCCGGGTGACGCCAGCAGCGGCAAGACGCAGGCGGGCCAGTTCCCAAATATCGGCGAACCACTTGTCCTTCCCTCCCCGATTGAATGCGCATTCTGTTTCCGGCTGGCGGGCCAGAAAAGCCTGCCGCACTTCGGCGCCTACTTCGAAATGTTCCGGCCCTATGGCGGGTCCCAGCCAGGCCAGTATGGATGAAGGCGGCTCTGTAAAACAGGCCAGGGTTCTTTCCAGAATACCCGCCGCCAGACCCCGCCAACCCGCATGGGCAGCAGCCACGGCCGTTCCGGATTCGTTGCAGAACAGCACGGGCAGGCAGTCTGCCGTCAGTACCGCGCAGACATCCCCTGATCGGTGGCTGTAGCAGGCATCCGCCTGGCAGTCGGGCTGATGCGTTGTCACGACCTGACAACCATGCACCTGTTGCAACCAGCGCGGGGCGGCAGGCAGCCCGGCGAACCGCTTCAGCAGCAGACGGTTCTCCTTCACACTTGCCGGGTCATCCCCTACATGATCCCCAAGATTGAAGCTGTGCCAGGGCGCTGCACTCACACCGCCCATACGGGTTGTGCTCAATGCACACACAGACCGCGGCGCCGGCCATTCGGGAAAGATGCACTCAGGTTCCATGTTGCTCCTGATCCTGACGCAGCCCTTCCAGCAGGGATTTGAAATCCTGAGGCAGAGGGCTTTCCCAGGTCATTGCCTGCTGGGATACCGGATGTGACAGACTCAACCGCCGGGCATGCAGCGCCTGGCGTCCAAATCCGCGTAACAGCATGATGGTTGCATCACTGGCTCCCGGCGGCAACATCAAACGCCCCCCATAGACAGGATCGCCAAGTAGCGGATAGTGGATATAGGCCATATGCACCCGGATCTGGTGGGTCCGGCCGGTCTCCAGCTGCACATCCAGCAGGCTGTGATGGCGGAAACGCTCGTTGATACGATAGTGGGTACGGGCAGGTTTGCCATTGGCCACCACGGCCATGCGTACCCGATGCACCGGATGGCGGCCAATGGGCGCATCTACAGTGCCTCCCGCCGCAGGCAAACCATTAACCACCGCCATGTATTCGCGCTTGATCTCCCGCGCCTGCAGACTTTCGACAAGGCGCTTATGCGCCCGCAGGCTGCGCGCCACCACCAGCAATCCCGTGGTGTCTTTGTCCAGACGGTGCACAATACCGCCACGGGGCAGACTGGCTAGGGAAGGATCATGGTGCAGCAGGGCATTCTGCAGCGTACCACTCCAGTTCCCGGCGGCGGGGTGCACCACCAGGCCAGCAGGCTTGTTCACCACCAGCAGGTGTTCGTCTTCATATAACAGATCCAAGGGAATGTCTTCCGCCTGGCAGGTA
>JALWRH010000039.1 GCA_026994195.1 Sedimenticola sp.
AGGCTGACCGGGATCTCAAGCATGTCCGCCTCGCGGACGAATCCGTATGCATAGGCCCGGCCTCTTCCGCAGACAGTTATCTGAACGTGCCGGCACTCATCAGTGCAGCAGAAGTCACCGACGCCCAAGCCATACACCCCGGCTACGGCTTCCTCTCCGAAAACGCCGACTTTGCCGAGCGTGTCGAACAGAGCGGCTTCATTTTCATCGGCCCCAGCCCGGATACTATCCGCCTCATGGGCGACAAGATCACCGCCATCGAGGCCATGAAAGCCTCCGGCGTTCCCACTGTGCCCGGTTCTGATGGCGCTTTGGACGACAACGAGAAACGCAGCATCATGCTCGCCCGGGAGATCGGCTACCCGGTCATCATCAAGGCTGCCGGAGGTGGCGGCGGTCGTGGCATGCGTGTGGTCAATTCCGAGGCCGCCCTGATCAGCGCCATCAGCCTGACCCGGGAAGAAGCGCGTACAGCTTTCGGCAACGATACCCTCTACATGGAGAAATTCCTTGGCAACCCCCGCCACGTGGAATTCCAGATCCTGGCTGATACCCATGGCAACGCCATTCATCTGGGGGAGCGGGACTGTTCCATGCAACGCCGCCACCAGAAGGTGGTGGAGGAAGCACCGGCGCCGGGCATCAGCGAAGAAGTGCGTCAGGAGATCGGCAATCGCTGCGCCGAGGCCTGCCGCAAGATCGGCTATCGGGGCGCGGGTACTTTTGAGTTCCTCTACGAAGACGGCGAGTTCTACTTCATTGAGATGAACACCCGGGTACAGGTGGAGCATCCGGTGACCGAAATGATTACCGGCGTGGATATCGTCAAGGAACAGATCCGTATCGCTGCCGGCCATGCCCTGGACTACCGGCAGGAGGATATTGATCTACGCGGTCACGCCATCGAATGCCGCATCAATGCCGAGAACCCTGAAAACTTCATGCCCAGTCCCGGTCCCATCAACCAGTTGCATGTGGCAGGCGGGCCTGGCATCCGCTTCGACAGCCACCTGTACAATGGCTACACCGTACCGCCGTATTACGACTCCATGATCGGCAAGCTCATTGCCTGGGGGGAGACCCGGGAATCCGCCATTGCTCGCATGCGCACGGCTTTGTCGGAAATGGTGATCGAAGGCATACTCACCAATATTCCCCTTCAGGAAGACATCATGCGGGATGCGGGCTTTGAGGCCGGCGGCGCCAATATTCATTATCTGGAGAAGAAACTTGGACTATAGCCCTAAAACTTACTTGTACCTGACCGTCTGCGCCCTTGTTTTTGGCAGCGCAGCCAGCCAGGCGAAAGAGGCTTCTCTGGAGGGACACTGGTCCTGCTCCCTGCAGAATCAGGGTATGAAACTGCCCGCAACTTTTGATTTCAGCGCCAATGGTGATTTCCAATCCAGCGTAACCGTGATGGGATCTACCACAACCGAACGCGGCGACTGGAAACTCGCCGGGGACACCCTGGTACTGAACCACCATACCAGCGTTCACAATGGCAAGGTCAAGCACAAGGACTATACCCTAAAGCGGGAGATCCTGGAGGCTTCCGGCTCAAAGCTGGTGCTGAAAGTGGGCGAAGGGCGTTATCGCTGCCACCGGTAGAACACATGAATACCACCGGTGCGCTACCTGCCTGTTTTCTTACGGCATCCTGTTGATGGCGGACAGAAACCAAGAACGCTGCACAGCGACACACCTTAGAATCACACCAACCTGCTGAATATCCCGCAATCGCTGGTTTAGCAGTATAATTGGCGTTTTTGTCGCCACCAGTCCTACAACATGAACAACACACCGGATGTTTCCACCTTCCAGGGCCTGATTTTTGCCCTGCAGCAATACTGGGCCGACCAGGGTTGCGTGATTCTGCAGCCTTACGATATGGAAATGGGAGCCGGCACCTTCCACACGGCTACCTTCCTGCGTTCCATTGGGCCTGAACCCTGGAATGCCGCCTATGTACAGCCCTCCCGCCGCCCCACGGATGGCCGCTATGGCGACAACCCCAACCGTCTGCAGCATTATTACCAGTTTCAGGTGGTACTCAAGCCATCCCCCAAGAATATCCAGGATCTGTACCTGGGTTCCCTGGAAATGCTCGGTCTGGACCTGCACATCCACGATGTACGCTTCGTTGAGGACAACTGGGAATCCCCCACCCTGGGCGCCTGGGGACTGGGATGGGAAGTCTGGCTCAACGGCATGGAAGTCACCCAGTTCACTTATTTCCAGCAAGTGGGGGGCCTGGACTGCCGGCCTGTCACCGGTGAGATCACCTACGGCCTGGAACGCATCGCCATGTACATCCAGGGCGTGGAAAGCATCTATGACCTGGTGTGGACCCAGGGGCCTGAAGGCCCGGTCACCTACGGTGATGTCTTTCATCAGAATGAAGTGGAACAGTCCGCCTACAACTTCGAGCATGCAGACGTGGAATTCCTGTTTCAGTTGTTCGATCAATGTGAAAAGGAGAGTCAAAAACTCATCGAACTGGGACTGCCCCTGCCGGCTTACGAGCAGGTGCTCAAAGCCTCCCATGCCTTCAATCTTCTTGATGCCCGGCATGCGATTTCCGTGACCGAGCGTCAGCGTTTCATCCTGCGGGTACGCACCCTGGCCCGGGCCGTGGCCCAGGCTTACTATGATGCCCGGGAAAAACTGGGCTTTCCCATGCTCAAGGAAGGAGGACAGTCATGAGCGCTTCCCAGGACATGATCTTTGAACTGGGGACAGAAGAACTGCCCCCTGTTGCTCTGAAGAAGCTTTCCAACGCCCTGGAAAAGGAATTCCTCGCCGGCCTGGATAATGCCGGCCTGGAGCACGGCGACATCATTTCTTATGCCGCCCCCCGGCGCCTGGCCCTGCTGGTGGAGAATCTGGCTACCCGGCAACCGGACCGAAAGATCGAAAAACGCGGTCCAGCGGTACAAGCCGCTTTCGATAGCGACGGCAATCCCAGCAAAGCCGCTGAAGGCTTTGCCCGTTCCTGCGGCGTGGGTGTGGAGGAACTGTCCCGGCTCAAGACCGACAAAGGAGAATGGCTGGCCTACCAGATCGAGGAAAAAGGCAAGGCGGCTGCCGAGCTGTTACCGGAGATTGCCGAAACCGCCCTGGCCCGGCTGCCCATTCCCAAGCGCATGCGCTGGGGGCGTTCTGAAGCCCAGTTCGTACGCCCGGTACACTGGTTGTTGTTCTTGCACGGGGAAGACGTTGTGCCCTGTACCCTTCTCGATGCGCCGGCTGGCGCTGAAAGCTATGGACACCGCTTCCATCACCCGGAAGCCATCAGCATCCATACGCCAGCAGAATATGCCGATAAACTGGAGTCTGTAGGGAAAGTAATCGCTCACTTCGAAACCCGGCGCGACAACATTAGAGCCCAGGTGGAGAAAGTGGCCGAGACCCTGGGTGGCCAAGCGGATATCGACCCCGCCCTGCTGGATGAAGTCACGGCCCTGAACGAATGGCCCGTGGCCATTACCGGCAGTTTCGAGGAGCGTTTCCTGGAAGTTCCAGCGGAAGCCCTGATCCTCACCATGAAGAAGAATCAGAAGTACTTCCCCCTGTTCGATGAACAGGGCCGTCTGATGAACCACTTCATCACCATTGCCAATATCGACAGCCCCAAGCCTGAAGTCATTGCAGAAGGCAATGAGCGCGTGATCCGGCCGCGATTGGCTGACGCCATGTTCTTTTGGGAACAGGATGGAAAACAAAAGCTGGAAAATCACATCGAATCCCTCAAGTCCGTGGTTTTCCAGAAAGACCTGGGCAGCATGTTCGACAAAACCCGGCGGGTGGCGGCTTTATCCACCTGGATAGCCGGGCAAACCGGTGCTGACCAGACGCTGGTGGAACGAGCCGCCATGCTCAGCCGCTGCGACCTGATGACTGATATGGTGGGTGAATTTGCCGACATGCAGGGGATCATGGGGCGTTATCAGGCGCAACGCGACGGTGAACCCGAAGAAGTGGCCACTGCTTTGGAAGAATTCTACCTGCCCCGGTATTCCGGCGACCGCCTGCCCGCCACCCCAACCGGCATCGCCCTGTCCCTGGCGGAGAAGACCGACACCCTCATGGGCATCTTTGGCATCGGCATGAAGCCTACCGGGGACAAGGATCCTTTTGCTCTGCGCAGATCCGCTCTGGGCTTGTTGCGCATAGTACGTGAGCACTCACTAACACTTAATGTTGACGAACTTCTGCAACAGGCTGAGAACACCCTCGGAACACTGATCAAGGAGCCAGACGCCAAAGATCAGGTCAGGCAGTTCCTCATGGATCGCCTCAGAGTACTGCTTGGGGATGAAGGCGTTGGCAGCCAGCTGTTCGAAGCTGTGGCCGCGGTGAATCCCGGCCACATTCCTGACCTGGAGGCCCGCATTCAGGCCGTGCGCCACTTCCAGGAACTACCGGAAGCCGAAAGCCTGGCCGCCGCCAACAAGCGTATTCGCAATATCCTCAGAAAATCCAACGATGCCATCCCGGAGACAGTGGATGCCTCCCTGCTCCAGGAAGCGGCGGAAAAAGCCCTTTACCAGATCCTACAGTCCCTGGAAGCCAAAGTATCCCCCCTTATCGCCCAGAGCGAGTACACCCAGGCCCTCAAGACCCTGTCTGAGCTGCGCGAACCCGTGGACCGTTTCTTCGATGACGTCATGGTCAACGTGGATGATCCCACTCTGCGGGCCAACCGGCTGGCTTTGTTGCAAAGCCTGGCGGGGTTGTTCCTGCAGGTGGCCGACATCTCTGCCTTGCAGCAATAGGAGTTTCAGATGAGCGAGAACAGGGATTCCTGGAAAGACATGATGGCAGCCGTTCAGGCCTTTCATGACAAGCACGACTTCAAGAACACCGGGGGCGAAGAGCTCAACTACCGGGTTGCTCTCATGGCAGAGGAGCTGGGAGAAATCTCCTCCTGCGTGACCAAGGGAAAAAGTAAGCACTTACTAGCAGAGGAAGTCGCGGATCTGCTCATCCTGCTCATGGGTACGGGCATTGCTGCCGACTTCGATCTCAACCAGGCCTTCTGGGAAAAGATGCACAAGCTCATGGAACGTCAGTCCCGCATGATCAACGGACGTATCCGGGTTTCTGAATTCCGGGATATGGAGTAATGTCCGCAGTCCCGGCCCGGCATATCATTCTGGATCGCGATGGCGTCATTAACGCCGATTCCGATGCCTTCATCAAAAGTCCCGATGAGTGGGTTCCCCTGGAAGGGAGCCTGGAGGCCATTGCCCGCCTCAACCAGGCCGGTTATCTGGTCGGTGTCGCCACCAATCAATCCGGCATCGGCCGGGGACTGTTCGATCTACCCACTCTCAACGCCATGCACCAGAAAATGTACCAGCTGTTGGCCAAACTGGGCGCCCATGTGGATATGATCGCCTTTTGTCCCCACCTACCCGAAGACCACTGCGACTGCCGCAAGCCCCTTCCCGGGCTCTACAAAGCCCTGGCGCAACGATGGGATATCACACTGGACGGTCTCTTTGTGGTTGGCGACAGTCTGAGAGACCTGCAGGCTGCCGAGGCGGTAGGCGCCCAGCCCCTGCTGGTCAGGAGCGGCAAGGGGGAAAAAACCCTGCAAGCATTGCCTCCTCACCATGGCATTCCGATATTCGATGATTTGTATCACGCAGTAGATCAACTATTGAAGGACAACGACTGATCATGCTGGTAACCCTTCGCTCCATGGTTTATTTTGTCGCCATGATTCTCAGCATTGGGCTGTTTGGCCTGGGAATCGTCACCGTTGGCCTGCTGCTGCCATTGCCTGCCAGGGACCGCATGGCCGTGGCCTGGGGTCACACCAATCTATGGCTCATGAAGGCGATCTGTGGCCTAAAGTACCGGATACACGGAAAGGAAAATTTACCCACAGATGCTGCTATCGTCATGTGCAAACACCAGTCCACCTGGGAAATCATCTCCCTCAAAGCTATCCTCCCCCCCCAGCAATCCTGGATCCTCAAGCAGGAACTCATGCGTCTGCCCGTGTTTGGCTGGGTTCTGGCTGCCATTCCCAATATTCCCATAGATCGCAGTGCCGGGCGCCAGGCCGTCAAACAGATCGTGGAACGGGGTACCGCCCTGCTGAAACAGGGGCGCATTATCGTGATCTTTCCGGAAGGCACCCGCACTGCGCCGGGGGAAAAGCGCCGGTATGGTATAGGCGGAAGCCTGCTGGCAGAGAAGTCCGGCTATCCCGTGGTGCCCATCGCCCACAATGCCGGTGTTTTCTGGCGCCGCCGGGGATTAAAGAAGTATCCCGGCACCATTGATATCGTGGTAGGCCCAGCCTTCGATCCCTCAGGCATGAAAGCCTCGGAAATCACCCGTAGGGTGGAAGCCTGGATCGAAGCCGAAGTGGATAAATTGCCTGAACAACCCTAACCAGGATAATGAAAAAACCGTAGGTCGGACTTAAGTCCAACTTTTCTCCGTTGTGGCAACTGTTATCGGGCTGAAGCCTGACCTACATAGCGACGCAAGTGTTTTCCACTTTTTATCCACAGGATAAGGCAACCTGTGGATAACTTTTCTAAATATCCAAATTCTCCACTGTAAGCGCATTAGACTGGATGAAATCCCGCCTTGGCTCCACTTCATCTCCCATCAAGGTGGTAAATACTTCGTCTGCTCCCACAGCATCTTCTATTCTGACCTGTAGCAAACGACGGCTGTCCGGATCCATGGTAGTTTCCCACAGCTGATCCGGGTTCATTTCCCCCAAGCCCTTGTAGCGCTGCACATGCTGACCACGCCGACCTTCGTTCATGAGCCAATCCAGGGCTTCGCTGAAGCTTTCCACGGGTTGCTGCTTTTCACCCCTTTTGATATAAGCGCCATTTTCCAGCAGACCATCCAGCTTCTCGCCAACCAGGCGCAACTTCTTATAGTCGCCACTATGGAAGAAATCCACGGGCAGATAGCGGACGTTGTCTATTCCATGAGTGTGATGGGTGATCCGAATCACATCACCATGCTCATCGTCCGCTTCCATCCGCTCCAGGGCATAACCATGGGCCAGTTTCTGCTCAACATTGAGACGCCGGGTCAATTCCTCCAGCCAATCTTCGAAAGCCTTTTTATCCGCTAACAGTTCACGATCAACCCCAGGCATATAAATCAGCTTCTCCAGAACCTCGCTGTCATACCGGCGGGAAAGACGCTGGATAATGGCACGACTGGCAACATACTCTATGGCCAAGGATTCCAGAGCCGAGGCGGACATGGGGGGAGCATTTTCATTGGCATGCAGTTCTGCGCCATCCAGAGCCATGTGCAGCAGATACTGGTTCAGTTCCAGATCGTCCTTGATATAGGTTTCCTGCTTACCTTTTTTGACTTTGTACAAGGGAGGCTGCGCAATATAAATATGCCCCCGCTCGATGAGCTCCGGCATCTGCCGGTAGAAGAACGTCAGCAGCAGGGTGCGGATGTGGGCGCCATCCACGTCCGCATCGGTCATGATGATGATGCGATGGTAACGCAGCTTGTCTGGGTCGAACTCTTCCCGGCCGATACCACAGCCCAGGGCGGTGATCAGTGTTCCGACTTCGGCGGAAGACAACATTTTGTCGAACCGGGCTTTTTCTACATTGAGAATCTTACCCTTCAGGGGAAGTATGGCCTGGTTGGCGCGATTACGGCCCTGCTTGGCTGATCCCCCGGCTGAATCGCCCTCCACCAGATAAAGTTCTGATTTTGCAGGATCTTTCTCCTGGCAGTCCGCCAGTTTGCCCGGCAGTCCCGCGACATCCAGAACCCCCTTGCGTCGGGTCATTTCCCGGGCTTTGCGCGCAGCTTCCCGGGCTCGGGCGGCATCGACCATTTTGCTGGCAATGGACTTGGCTTCTCCAGGATTCTCCATAAGAAACTCACTGAGCTTCTCAGCGATAACCGCCTCGACGATGCCTTTCACCTCGGAAGAAACCAGTTTGTCCTTGGTCTGGGACGAGAATTTTGGATCCGGCACTTTCACGGACAGTACAGCGGTCAGGCCTTCCCGGGCATCATCACCCGTGGGATGCACCTTTTGCTTTTTCGCCAGTCCCGCTTCCTCGATGTAGTTGTTAAGTGTGCGGGTCAGGGCACTGCGGAAACCCGCCAGGTGCGTACCCCCATCTTTCTGGGGAATATTGTTGGTAAAACAGAAAATGCTTTCCTGGTAGGACTCATTCCACTGCATGGCCACTTCCACCACCACATCATTCTTTTCGGCACTGATGTGGAAGACCTTTTCATGCATGGGGGTCTTCTTGCGGTTTAGATGCTCAACAAAAGCCCGTATTCCGCCTTCATACTCAAACAGGTCTTCCTTGCCCTCTTCCCGCTCATCCTTGAGATGGATGCGTACCCCGGAATTAAGGAAAGACAGTTCACGCAACCGCTTGGCCAGAATGTCGTAGTGGAATTCCGTATCCGTGAATATTTCCCCACTGGGTTTGAAACGAATGCTGGTGCCGGTATCTTCCGTATCGGCAATGGCCTTCAAAGGCTCCTGGGGTTCGCCCAGCACATAGCGCTGGTACCAAACCTTGCCTTCCCGCTTGATGGTCAGTTCCAGTTCTTCAGAAAGGGCATTCACCACGGATACTCCCACGCCGTGCAATCCCCCCGATACTTTGTAGGAATTGTCATCGAACTTCCCGCCGGCATGGAGTACCGTCATGATAACTTCGGCGGCAGAAACCCCTTCTTCCTCGTGCAGGCCCACAGGAATCCCCCGGCCATCATCAAATACAGTCACCGAGTTGTCCGCATGGATGGTGACATTGATAGTAGAACAGTGTCCTGCAAGGGCTTCGTCGATAGCGTTGTCCACGACTTCGAACACCATGTGATGAAGACCTGTACCGTCATCCGTATCGCCAATGTACATACCCGGACGCTTACGCACAGCATCCAGTCCTTTGAGCACCTTGATGGACGAGGAATTGTATTCGCTATTGTCAGCCATGAATGTGTATATCTCCGTGTAATCAGTAGCGAATTATACCAGAAAACCCTTGTCTCCCCTTGCTTTCCAGGCTCATAGCAACCGGCCATGTTCCACGTGGAACACTTTTCCATCCTGAGTAAGCGTGTTATCAGGCAGCTCCACACTGGTGATAAATACCTGTTCTCCCCTACCCTGCAAATACTCGATGATCAATGCCCTGTTTCGGGAATCCAACTCGGCACCCAGGTCATCGATCAGCAACACAGGCGGTTCCTTGTCTTCTTCCACAATCAATTGGGACAGGGAAAGCACCAACCCATACACCAGGATCTTTTGTTGTCCACGGGATAAATGCTTTTCTGCGCGCCTCCCAGCAACCAATATCTTCAGCTCTGACCGATGAGGTCCCACACTGGTATAGCCTCTGGCCAAATCATGTTGCAAATGCTGCTTCAAGGCGTCCGCCAGGGTCTCTCCGGTTTTCCATCCCGGATTGAACTGGAGTTGGATTTCATTAGGAAAGGACATTTCCTTCATAAAATCCTGCAGGTTACGCTCGATGGTTTTAAGTAGAGATTGACGCTGCCTTACGATCTTTTCCGATAGCCTCACCAATTGTTCATCAAAAGAACAAGCAAGGCGGGCATTGTTACTGCGCAATGCGGCATTGCGTTGTTTCAAGCCCCGCAGGTACGCCATGAGAATCTGATGATAGGATTGTTCCACGTGGAACAATCCAAAATCCAAATAACGTCTTCTGAGCTCTGGCCCACGCTCAAGAAGTTCGTGTGATTGGGGGGTGATGATCTGAACAGGTAACAGCCTCATGAGCTCAGAGCGTCGCTGAACATCGTCCCCGGCATGGCGGGCCATGAAGTTGTTCCGCCCTCGCTGAATACCTAACCGAGTGCGTTGTTCCTGACGGTCTTCCAGCTCTGCCACCACCAAGCAAGAAGATTCTCCATTGCGTATGAAGGGTCCTGCTTCAGTATGACGAAAACTCTTGCCCTGTCCTAACAGATAGATAGCTTCCAGTACCGAGGTTTTTCCTGCACCGTTGGAACCACAGATGAAATTGAGTCTGTTGGCGGGTTCCAGCACCAGCTTCTGGATGACACGTAAATTCTCTATCTGTAGTTGTTTTATCTTCATCAAGAAAAAAGGGGCGCTGTTACGCCCCCTTGCTCCTTGTTTGTTTCCTGGAGAATAACAGCTATATCCGCATGGGCATGACCACATAGCGGGCGCTGTCGTTTTCACCCGTGATCACACAGCTGGCTGTAGCATCGATCAAACCCATGTGTACAGTGTCGCCTTCCAGCACCGAAAGTACATCCAACAGATAACTGACATTGAAGCCAATGGTCAGTTCTTCTCCTGAATAATCCACTTCCATATCTTCTTCGGCTTCTTCATGTTCCGGGTTGTGGGCCATGAGATGCAGCATGCCCGGTTCTACTTTGAAGCGGACACCCCGAAATTTTTCGTTGGAAAGAATGGCAGTACGGGTAAGGGCAGCCTTGAGAAGGTTTTTATCGGATTGCAGTTCCTGCGTATTGGCCGTGGGGATAACCTTGGCATAATCCGGGTAGCGGCCATCGATAAGTTTGGTGGTAAAACTGCTGTTTGGAAAAACCACCTGCATATGGCTGTTGCTGAACTGGAGTTCTATCTCCGGTACATCCTCTCCCGTGTTGAGCAACCGGTTAAGTTCCAACACGGCTTTTCGGGGAACGATGGCCTGTATATTCAGATCACCCTCTGTGCCTGTATCGACATCACAAAGCGCCAACCGATGGCCATCGGTAGCCACAGCGCGCAGTTTCCCCGGACGGCCTTCAAGGAGCAGGCCGTTCAGGTAATAACGCACATCCTGCTGGGCCATGGCGAACTGGGTTTTTTCCAGCAATCGTTTGAGCAGATGCTGGCCCAGAGTGACTTTCTCCATAGCCACGGCAGCTTCCATGCTCGGATAGTCTGTTGCCGGCAGGGTACTCAGGGTATAGCGCCCGCGGCCGGATCGGACAATAGTTTTGTCTCCCTGCACATCAAGACTGATATCCGCGCCGTCTCCCAAAGCCTTACAGATATCCATGATCTTTCGGGCTGGTAGGGTAAATTCAAGATCTTCGTCTGCTTCCACTTTGATGTTGGTGCGAACCTCTACTTCAAGATCCGTGGCCAACAGGGTCATGAGGCCCTTATCCACCCGAAAAAGAATATTGGCCAGAATAGGCAGGGTCTGGCGTTTCTCCACGACGCTTCCCACTTGAAGCAGTGCCGGTAAAAATTCATCCCGATTGGTGCTTATTTTCATGTATCGGTTCTCTTTAATTATTAAATAAAGATTTATTTAAAAGATTAGTTATTGTTATTAAGGAAGTCCCTGATCCTGAGTAAGCCAATAATAGTCTTTTTTTTCCGTAACTTACAGCCATTTTTTTGCCTTATAAACCCTGTATGCTTTCCCAATAGCCTGTTCATGAGTTGTGGATAAGCCAGTTTGTGAGAAAGAGCCGATTCTGCACACAGTTTATACACAGTTAGTGACTGAGGGTTCTCAACAGGTTTTTATAGTCCTCCGCGATACGGCTGTCAGATTCCTTGAGCTCGGTGATCTTGCGGGTGGCATAGAGTACGGTTGTATGATCCTTGCCGCCAAAAGCATTACCGATTTCCGGAAGGCTGTGATTGGTCAGTTCCTTGGCCAGGCTCATGGCGATTTGCCGCGGCCGGGCAATGGTGCGGCTGCGGTTCTTGGACAGCATATCCGAAGCGCGTATCTTGTAATACTCTGCTACGGTTTTCTGAATGTTTTCGATGGTGATCAGCTTGTCCTGGGCGGCAATCATGTCGCGCAAGGCGTCCTTGGCAAAATCCAGGGTGATGGGACGCCCGGTGAACTGGGCATTGGCCACCACCCGGCGCAGGGCGCCTTCCAGCTCCCGGATGTTGGAGCGTACCCGCTGCCCCATAAAGAAGGCGACTTCAGAAGGGAGCTCCACGCCGAACAGTTTCTGCGCCTTGTTCATGAGAATGGCCACCCGGGTTTCCAGATCAGGAGGTTCGATGGCCACGGTCAGTCCCCAGCCAAAACGGGATTTCAGCCGGTCTTCCAGGCCGTCCACTTCTTTGGGGAAACGGTCGCTGGTGAGAATGATCTGCTGTTGGGATTCGAACAGGGCATTGAAGGTGTGGAAAAATTCTTCCTGGGAGCGTTCCTTGCCGGCGAAGAACTGCACGTCATCGATGAGCAGCGCGTTCACCGAGCGCATACGCTGCTTGAAGGCGTCGATGGTGTTGTGCTGCAGGGCCTTGACCATTTCCGTAACAAAGCCTTCGGAATGCAGGTACAGCACTTTGTAATGAGGTGTCTGCTCGGCGATAAGATTGCCAATGGCGTGCAGCAGGTGGGTTTTGCCCAGGCCGGTGCCCCCATAGATGAACAGGGGGTTGTAGGCTTTGCCGGGAGATTCGCCGATCTGCATGCCTGCGGCCCGGGCCAGCTGGTTGGATTTACCTTCGACATAGTTCTCGAAAGTAAAATTCCTGTTGATATTGATAAGTAAGTCCTCACTATTCTCCTGATCGCTGCTATTAATAGGCTTTACAGAGGGAGAAGAGGAGACAACAGGGGAAGTGGATGCCTCTTTGGCGCGTTTCAGGGAACCGATTTCCAAACGCAGGCGGGGTGTGTGCTCTGTATCGTATTCCAGCAGATAGGCTTCGATATTGTCCAGGTAGTGTTTTTTCACCCAGTCCAGCACAAAGGCATTGGGCGCAAAAAGTTGCAGGTAGCCCTGTTCTTGATCGTCCGGGCATTGCAGTGGCCGGATCCAGGTATTGAACTGCTGGGGAGGAAGTTCGCTTTCGAGGCGAGCGAGACAGTAATTCCAATGATCCACCTTGTTTCCTTACCTCGATTGTCAGGATTTGATGAAGAATTCTTGCCTGCAGACGTCTATTTCGCGGCTTCTGACAGAGCCGGAAAATGGCGGGCAGGGAAACAGAGTTTACTCTTCTGTCAGAAAGTTATCCACAGGCAAAAACGATTAATCTCCTATAGTCTTAAGCCAGTTAAAATTTGACATACAGCCCTAAATAGACTAGATTTGCCCGTCTTTTTCGTGGCGATCCATTTGGCCACTTCTGCAGAACGAAACAGGATATTGGTACAAGAAAATGAAACGTACATTCCAACCCAGTAATCTCAAGCGTGCCCGCACCCATGGCTTTCGCGCACGCATGGCGACCAAGGCTGGCCGCAAAGTCATCAACGCACGCCGCGCCAAGGGCCGCGCACGCCTGACCCCCTAAGCTGTCAGCTTATCGCGACCGAAGGTTTTCCCCGTCATGCCAGGCTGCTTACTGCCGGGGACTATAAAAAGGTATTCGCCAGGCCGGTACGATCCTCGGATCGCTATTTTACCGTGCTCGCAAGATTTGATGACAAGCGGGAAACTGCCAGACTGGGTCTGGCGGTAGCCAAGAAGCACGTCCGCCGGGCGGTTGACAGAAATCGCATCAAGCGGCTGGTCAGGGAAAGCTTCCGCAGACATCGACAAGCACTCAAGGGTCTGGATTTGGTCGTCCTGGTGAAGCCCGGCATACAGAACGCAGACAACCGCACTCTGTTGGCTTCTTTGCAAACTCACTGGCAACGCCTGCAAAAGCAGACCTCTCATCCGGAACATACCTTATAGATATGGACAACATTCGTTTATTCCTCATCATGGCCTTGACTTATACGGGTTATCTTCTGTGGCAGGCCTGGCAGCAAGACTATGCGGCGCCTGTGCCTCCTGCCCAGGAAATCCAGCAGTCGGCGGCACAGACTGGCGAAAAGGCGAAGGTTGATCAGGCAGTGCCTCAGGTGCCGGATGTGGCGGCAATCGATGGTGCTACACCACAGACTCCCACGTTGAAATCAGCCGATCAGGCTGCGGACAGTAGCAAGATTGTCACTGTAACCACGGACACTCTGAAGGTCAGTATCGATACCCGTGGCGGCAGCATTGTTGAAACCCTGCTTCTCAAATACCCCGTATCCATCAAACAGCCGGATGTGAAATACCGGCTTATGAGCCGGTCTCCCGAAGACTTTTTCATTGCCCAGAATGGCTTGCTGGGAGGCGAGAATGTGGAAGCGCCCAATCATGAAGCCGTTTTCAGCGTAGCGCAGAATGCTTACAGCCTGGCCCAGGGAAAGGATGAACTGGTCGTGGATCTGCTGTGGACCGGCAGCAATGGCGTGAAAGTCACCAAGCGATATCACTTTTATCGTGGCAGCCACAAAGTGGATCTGGAGAATATCGTGGAGAATGGTTCCAGCACTCCCTGGCAGGTGCGAGAGTACCGGCAGCTGCAGCGTGGTGAACCCGTCAAAAAGAACCGCAAAGGCATGATGTCCCGGGCATTTGTTGGGGGGGTTTCCTGGGATCCGGAAGACAAGTACCAGAAATACGATTTCGATGATCTCAAGGCGGGCAAGCTGAACAAGGAAGTCACCGGGGGATGGATCGCCATGATCCAGCACTATTTCCTGGCGGCGGAGATCCCTCCCAAGACCGAGCCCCGTCATTTCTACAGCAAAGGCCTGGCCAATGGTCATTACGTCATTGGCGAGTACACGCCTGCTGTCAGCGTAGCGCCGGGCTCCCGGCATGCGTTCCAGGGCAGCATCTATATGGGACCCAAGGATCAGGATACCCTGGCTTCCATCGCTGAAGGTCTGGAACTGGTGGTGGACTACGGCTGGCTGACCCTGCTGGCCAAGCCCATGTACCAGATTCTCAGCTGGATCAATTCCGTGGTGGGCAACTGGGGCTGGACCATCATTATCTTTACCATTCTCATCAAGGCGGTGTTCTTCAAGCTGTCCGAAGCCAGCTACCGCTCTATGGCCAAGATGCGCAACCTGACCCCGCGTATTCAGGCGCTCAAAGACCGCTATGGCGACGACAAGCAGCGCATGCAGCAGGCCATGATGGAAATCTACAAGAAGGAGAAGATCAACCCCCTGGGCGGCTGCCTGCCCATGCTGATCCAGATGCCTTTCTTCATCGCCCTGTACTGGGTGCTCATGGAATCTGTGGAGCTGCGCCAGGCGCCCTGGATTCTGTGGATCAAGGACCTGTCCATCATGGATCCTTACTATGTGCTGCCGGTGATCATGGGGGTTTCCATGTTCATTCAGCAGAAGCTCAATCCCGCACCGCCGGATCCCATGCAGGCCAAGCTGATGATGGCTCTGCCTTTCGTGTTCACTGTTATGTTCGCCTTCTTCCCGTCGGGCCTGGTGCTCTACTGGGTAATGAACAACATACTGTCCATCGCCCAGCAGTGGGTGATCACCAAGCGAATGGAAGAACAGGCCAAAGCAGCCTGATGATCGATTGTGAGTACTTACTCACATGACACGATTGCTGCTATCGCCACGCCTTCCGGGCGTGGCGGTGTGGGTATCATCCGCCTGTCGGGCAAAAACGCCTTGGCTATCAGCCGGGAAATAACAGGCCTGGCCCCTGTGCCCCGGCATGCCCACTACTGTGATTTTCTCGATGTCTCGGGGCAGGTTCTGGACCAGGGTATTCTGCTCTACTTCCAAGCCCCTCATTCTTTCACCGGTGAAGACGTGATCGAGCTGCAGGGCCATGGCGGTCCCGTAGTCATGGATCTGCTCCTGAACCGCTGTTTGAAACTCGGTGCGCGCCTGGCCCGGCCTGGTGAGTTTTCGGAGCGCGCTTACCTCAACGACAAGATGGATCTGGCCCAGGCGGAAGCCGTGGCGGATCTCATCGACGCTGAAACCCACGCCGCCGCCCGCCTGGCCACCCGCTCCCTGCAGGGCAGTTTTTCCGCGGCGATACAGGAACTGGTGGACCGTCTGGTGCGCCTGCGCATGTATGTGGAAGCTGCCATTGATTTTCCCGAAGAGGAAATCGACTTTCTGTCCGATGGAAAAGTAAGTACTGACTTACATGCTGTCATCGACAACATCAATAAAGTGAGGGCCAAGGCAAGTACAGGCCGCCTCCTGCGCGACGGTATCAATCTGGTGATTGCCGGAGAGCCCAATGCGGGTAAATCCAGCCTGCTCAACGCCCTGGCCGGGGTGGACAGCGCTATTGTCACGGAGATCCCCGGCACCACCCGGGATGTACTTCGGGAACGCATTCAGCTGGGCGGTGTGCCGGTTCATCTGGTGGATACGGCAGGTCTGCGGGAAACCGCTGATCAGGTGGAGCGAGAAGGGGTGCGCCGGGCCCGGGAAGAACTGCGCAAGGCGGATCAGCTGCTCTGGGTCTATGATGCGGCTCAGGACCCGGACAATCAGGGCATGCAGAAGGCCCAACTTCCCGGAGATATTCCCGTCACCCTGGTGCGCAACAAAGTGGACAAGGCCGGAGAACAGCCCGGACAGGGACAGCGGGACGGTTTGGTGGAGATCCGGCTCAGTGCAAAATCCGGTGAAGGGCTGGAAGCCCTGAAGACTCACCTGCTGGCCAACATGGGTTTTCAGGGGGCCGAAAACACCGAGTTTCTTGCCCGGCGCAGGCATCTGGACGCCATCGACCGCGCGCTGGCCGCTCTGGAAAAAGGCCGGGAAGCCCTGGAGCATCAGCAGGCCGGCGAGCTGCTGGCAGAAGACCTGCGCCAGGCCCAGCAGGCCTTGTCGGAGATTACCGGGGCATTCAGTGCAGATGATTTGCTGGGGGAGATCTTCTCCAGTTTCTGTATTGGCAAGTAGGGAAGCTTTTTTCTCCCCTCACCCCGGCCCTCTCCCCTGGAGGGGAGAGGGAGAAACGGGAGACCAAATCCTCTCTCCCCCAGAGAGAGGGATCTATAAACGCTCCACCACCCAGCGGGTAACAAATTCTGCTGTGCGGGCGCACTGGTCGCCACGGTTGTCGGAAAAGGCCTGGTATTCCTCCGGCTTCCACATGTCATAGGTTTTGCCAGTGAATTTCTCCTGCAGTTCTTGGCAGGTCAAGCCGCCGAATTTTTCCTTGAATGCTTTTGACAGTTCATCGGCCTTGGTGAAATTGCCGATGAATTTACCTCGGGCGAACTTGTCCCGATCCCTGCCGCGCTTGGCTCCCAGGGCCAGTATGCCCCCCACCAGGGAGCCGCACAGCCCCACGCCGCTCAAACCGCCGCCCCCGGAAAGTCCATGACTGGCCTTGATGGTTTCATCCGTTATCAAGCCCACGGTTTCCTGCACCGCCGCGAGTACGCACTGAGGGCAGCAACCGTAATCGAACTCGTATTTCAGGGCCAGGGCCGCCGCCTGTTCCGCTTTTTCTTGTTTGTCGGACATCGCCTTGCTTCCAAAATGTTGAAAAAAGGCATGGTGACCAATTTCCCTGAAAAATGCGTTGATGAAAAGCAATGACGGGTCAGCTGATTAACAGAGTGCATTCCTAGAGATGGAACCGCCGCACCCGCGATTGCAAGGCGGTGATCATGTCCCGACGGGGACGGGCTCCATAGCGCAAGGCGATGTACTGGCCCATGATGGCTTGGATATCCCCTGCTTTGTGTGGAAAGGCTTGTATGGCGAGTTTATTGAGATCTTCAGGCCCCGTGGAAGGTGGAATCTTCAGGCCACCCTGTTCCAGTTTGTTTTTGAAGTGCTGGTAGGATTTCTTCAGAGGGTCTTTTTCTTTACGACGTGGCCACAGGCCGATGGCGAACAGCAGGGCCCCGAGACCGATACCTCCCAGTGCAGCGGCCAGGCCCAGCCGGTAACCATCCAGTTGGGGCAGGCCCAGCTTCTGTAACAGACTTTGCTGGCGCTGGTTGTTGAAACCTACTATCCAGTAGTGCCACTTGAGCTGCAGGTTGTCCCGCAGCCAGCGCAGGTTGTTGACAAAACCGGCCACAAACCCCGAGGCTCCACCCAGATCGAAGGTAATGGGAGAACCATCAGCGTAGTCTTCCACGGCAATGGAATGCTCGATACGTTCCGGGGCAACCGCGGCAGTGGGATCCACCCGTGTCCATCCCCGGCCCTCCAGCCACACCTCCGCCCAGGCGTGGGCATCGGATTGGCGCACCACCAGGTGGCCTCCCAGGGGATTGAGTTCTCCTCCCTGGTAACCGACCACTACCCGGGCCGGAATATCCGCCAGGCGCATGAGGGTGACAAAGCTGGTGGCGTAATGTTCACAAAAGCCCTTGCGGGTCTCGAACAGAAACTGATCCACGGGGTGCTTGCCCAACAAAGGTGGCTGCAAGGTATAGATGAAAGGCTGCTGATTGAAATAGTCCAGGGCGGCTTCCACCACGGCCTCGTCACTGCGGTTCCCGCCCCGCAGGGAAGTGGCGAACTGCTGGGTGCGCAGGGTGATGCCATCGGGAAGCTGCAGGCCCAGCTGCCATTCCCGGTTGCTCAGGGGTTCGCTCTCGGTACGCAGGGCGCTGTGGCCCTTCCAGGTAAAGCGCCTCTCGATAGGCTGCGGAATGCCCATTTCACCATCGGCATTCATGAGCATGCCGGAATCTGCATAAAGCACGTGATCCAGAGGGAACAGCCAGTGCTGGTTGGTGGCCTCCATGGTCACTTCATAGTCGATGACAGACGTAACAGCCTTGAAGGTCCTTTTGGGCAAATGCGCCTGCCCCCGGGTCCAGTTTTTACCATCCGAATGCCACAGCACCATACCGCGCCAGTAACGCTGGGCCGGAGGAGGAACGATCTCTTTGAAGCGGACCCGGAAAGCCACTTCCCGGGACTGGCTGAGTTTGCTGATACTGCCCAAGCGGATGTTGTCGGACATACCTGTGGTACCACTGCTGCTTCCCAGGTTGAGGGACCACAAGGGACCGTCCAGGCGGGGAAACAGAATGAAAAGCAACACCATTACCGGCACACTGGCGGTAACCATGACCAGTGATTTGCGCAGCAGTAGTTTCAAAGGCAGAGCTTCCACGGCCAGGTTGTTGCCAATGAGCAGGGCTGTAAAGCCGAGGCTGATCAGAAGCACATAGCCTGTCAGGGCCAGGGTCTGGTAGAACAGAAACAGGGTGACCAGAACGAAATAGCCCAGAAAAATCAGTACGTACAGATCCCGCCGGGTTTTCATCTCCAGGAGTTTCATCCCCGCCATGAGCACCAGCAGAGTGACGCCAAACTGGCGGCCTTCTGTCAGATCAGCCTGGTAGAGCACCAGCATCACGCTCACCGCCAGCAACGCCACCATCAGCCAGGCCGGTGCGGATTTTTCCGGCTGGGGCCAGAACAGAAAACGCAGGGCTACGAACAGGAGAAAAGTCCCACTGACCTTGAAATCGAGATTCCAGGCATGGGGCAGGGCCGCCAGCACCATGAGCAGGCTCCCGGCGCGAAACAACGCCGGGGACAAGGGTCGCTGCACCAGCAGATCCTTCACGAGGATTCTCCGTACAACGCCAGGGCTTCAAGGCATTGAAGACGGTGGCTATCGCCATCGCCGGGTGCGATCTCCAGATCTCCCAGGCGCAGGCCATAGTGTACGGGCTGACTGGACAGGGTTTGCACCGTATGGGCGAGTATGCTCAGGCGCTGCTCTGTGCCGTGGTCGGAAAGGGCATCGAAATCCAACCAGAGCTGACTAACCCGGTCGCCGCCAAACTGCTTGACCAGCAGCCCCTTCTCCCCGGCCAGGGCTTTCCAGGACACTTGGGCCAGGGAGTCACCGGGGCGATAGCCGCGATAGCCGGTGAAGTCATCCGTACCCACTCCCCGGTCGCCTTCGCGACTGCCTTCATCGGCGGGTTCTGTCTGCTCCAGCTGCCCTTCCATGGGCCGGGGCCAGATGATGGCTTCAGCCTCTGTCTCCAGATAACACCAGGCGCGCAGCAGCCCCAGGGGGAAGCGGGTTTCCAGGGTCAGGCGCCCGGGATTCAGACGGCCCCGCTGCCTGCTGAGAAAAGGGATCTTCACAATCTTACGATGCTCATCGACACAGGGAGCCACAACAGTGTCCTGTTCATTGAAACCCAGCTGAATGGTGTAGTGCGCCCGTCCCTTGGGGTCATGCAGCTGGAAATGGAAGAAAGTGGTTTCCCCGGCGAACACGGGGTCGGCCTGCTGCCAGTGCAGATGAAGATCGAGCAGGTTGCGCCAAGTGTGAAAAATGGCTTGGATGAATACGCCGGTGAGCAGAAAAGTCAGAATGAAAGCTGGGTTGTTGGCGTAATTGATGGAAGCCACCAGCAGGGTGATCAGAAGCACACCGAACACCAGTCCGTAACGGGTGGGAAGTATGTAGATCTTGCGTCCACCGATAGTGGATTCACCGCCCTCAGGGCGCACCACGCGTAAAAACTGTATCAGCCGTTGGCGCATGAAGCCTTTCCCGGGTGTGAGGCGGCAGCCGGACTGACCGGTACCAAGGGTGCGGTTGCTTGCCAGCCCGACAGCTTGGTGTATCTCAAGGCACGGCCACCGATCGTAGAATCTGATCCGCATGGACATCGCCCTCAGCGCCCGCGCCCAGACGATGGCCGGCCACGCTGGGCCATACCGCCTGAATATCCTCGGGAAGCACCTTTTCTCTTCCCAGCAGCCAGGCCCAGGCCCTGGCGGATGCCAGCAGTCCCAGCCCGGCCCGGGGAGACAGCCCGTACACTTCCCTGATCTCCCGGCTGGCTCCCAGAAGAGCCTGTACATAGTCGAGGAGCGCATCAGAGACAAACACCTGTTGGCTGGCCTGCTTCCAGCGTTCCAGGTCGGCCCGGTTGGCCACTGGCTGCAGATTCGTCAGGCGCGCCCGACCCCCCTGCCCCCGCAGCAACAGCCTTTCCGTGGCTGCATCCGGGTAACCCAGGGTGATGCGCATGAGAAAGCGGTCCAGCTGGGATTCCGGCAAGGGAAAGGTGCCGACCTGATGGGCGGGATTCTGGGTAGCGATAACGAAGAAAGGCTGCGGCAGGGGGCGGGTCTCCCCTTCAGCGGTGACCTGCCGTTCTTCCATGGCTTCGAGGAGCGCGCTCTGGGTCTTGGGAGTGGCGCGGTTGATCTCGTCTGCAAGGAGCAGCTGGGCAAAGATGGGGCCGGGATGAAAATGAAACTGCTCGGTGTTGCGGTCGTACACCGACACCCCGATCACATCCGCCGGCAACAGGTCGCTTGTGAACTGGATGCGCTGATAGTCCAGGCCCATGAGTGTGGCCAGCAGATGCGCCAGAGTGGTCTTGCCCATGCCGGGCAGATCCTCGATGAGCAAATGCCCGCTGCTGAGCAGGCAGGTCATGGCCA
>JALWRH010000040.1 GCA_026994195.1 Sedimenticola sp.
AACAAACAGCCCCTTTAACTGAGTCGGCAATTGACGGAGTGGGTCGTATTTGAACTACGACTCCCCCTTTTGCATAGAAGTAATCTGGATCTGGTCGATCATCAACAACCACAAAACCACACCCGTTTAAATTTGAGCGAGGCAAGATCATATGATGTACGCACCCCTCGGCGGCTATACTCAAAAACAAGATGATTGCTATGCGCATTTGCTCTCCTTTAGAGAAGATAGATGGGATAGATGGGGACACCCATTCATTGACAATGCAGATCGGGCTGTTTTCCCCTCACTTGGTGTAGAAGCTGGGGGCTTTCCGTAAGGATGGCAATTGGTCAATTGATGGGTGCCTCCTATCCCGCTCTGAGTATCTTCTATTCTGGCACCAATAAAAAATCAAACTTCCTCAACAATTCTATAGCTAACCTAAGCCGATATCCCACATGTCTTCTTCATTTAATATTATATTTTCTCCATCTTTACACAATACCCCTACAGAATGTACTTCTTGGCCAATGAGCTTATTTCTAGTTAATTCAATAACAAATAGCGTTCCATCCATTGCAGGCGCAGGCTCAGCCCACCTATCTAGATAGTATTCTTTTTCATCTATATTGATATTTTTTTCTTTTAACGCCAAGTTACTCCATTCTGCAACATCGGTATTTACCGCCAATTTCAGTTCGTCTTTGAGAAATTGTTCCATCTCTCTAAGCATACATATTTACCCCCATGGATTCGGATGTGTTCTAGCACGTAAGCTTCCCCACTTGTTCATGTGGGACAGGCACCTGCCGGAGACGACTATGGATTGCCAGCTAACATACCGCCGCCCTGGCAGGTGTCATCGATTTCGATAACCAACACTCAGGGAATACCACCGATGCCTTCCTACAATGCCTTCGCAGAAACCGATTGCCTGACCCTTTTTCAACGTTAGCAGATCAGGAGGCACAGCATGAGCCCCTTTGATGATTTTACCGCCATCATCGAGTTGCAAACGCCCTGCTATACTTTGAGCAAAAGGAGGGTGCAATGAACAGACAATCCGGTTGTTTTATCTGGCTCATATTTTCATGCTTTGCTGTCTCAGCAGGCCATACGCAAGAGAACAGCAACTCCTTTTCCTACAGCATTGGCCTGTCTTATCTGGATGGCAGCTTGGACGGTTTCTTGCAGACGCCGGCAGGCGGCGAGCCCGGAACCACCAGCAAGAACAGGCCCGATTTCGGGGAACTCGGATTTGACTGGCAATCAGCCATCGATGCCTATGGCCGGATACAGAAAGGCCGCCATGTGCTGGAAATCGGCGGGCAATGGCAGCGTCAGTCAGGCAAGTCTGTTCTCACCAAAGATCTTCTCAGCCAGAAAAATTTCTTTGCGGCAGGCACTCGGGTGGCTGCAGATACACAGACCGACTGGTATCGCCTCAACTATCTGTATGCGCTGGACAGCGGCAAGGAAAACATCAGCTTTGCCGTTGGCGGCGGTCTGGTCTGGTTTGATTTTCATTACAGGCTGAAAAGCGCTACTGCCCGGGCAGATCGCGCCTATTCCAAGGTAGGCTATCGTGCAGGCGCCAACATCGACTGGAAACTCAATGACAAGTTGGTGTTCAATGCGCAGCTGTTCGCGCCTGTTCCCCTGTCTAACACCCCTGAAATATGGACCCTGGAACTGGACGCTGCCTACCGGCTCTGGAAGAGCGGTGGCAAGCAACTTCAGGCCGTTGCCGGCATCGGTTACAACCGGCTCGACTACGAAGATGACCAGAAAGTACCGAACCATATCCGGGTCGAAATGGCACCTTATTTCAGGCTGGGTCTTAATCTGGATTTTTAATCAGCCCGGAAGAGAGCTGAAGAGCTGAGGGACACCCACCTATTAATACTCCTCCCAGCAATCGGCAGTATAGAAAAGCATTGCAGAACAGCATGGAATAGGATTTCCAATGCCCAAGCCTCGAAAAGCCCTTGTCAGCCTGGCAGATACCCCTTATTTTCATTGTGTTTCCCGCTGCGTCAGGCGCGCTTTCCTTTGCGGGGAGGAACCGGTCACAGGGAAATCTTTCGAGCACCACCGTGAATGGGTGGAAACCCGCTATAGGTATTTTCTATTCTCCTATTCTGACTCTGTTTGAAGCCAAGTATCTGATGGCGCTCAAAGCACAGGGGGTGCCGCTTGTCAAAGAGCTCGGACACTAACCGGTTTTCCTTGACGAACCACCTCAGGGCGTGTGTTAGGTTTGGCGGGCAGGCAAGGTACAAACCACATTAATGTTCACTTCACAATTTTTCAGCAAGATAATCAATAAATTTTCGTACCTTTGCTTGTTGTAAGTGCTGACTTTGGTGAACCGCATAAATGCCCGCGTCAGCAATATGATAGTCGGGTAATAGGCGGATGAGCCTTCCTTTCTTGAGGTCTTTTGCAACGAGAAAATCTGATAGCGCAGATATCCCTGCACCCTCCAGCAATAACGTGCGCACGGCATTACCGTTATTGATTCTTATCCTTCCTTTTACTTGAACTTCCTTGCTTTTCTTGTTTCTAGTAAAGGTGTAATGATGCGGAGTGGGCAGAAGTGTAAAGATAATCCATTCGTGTTGAGCCAGATCCTCAGGCGTTTCTGGCAATCCCATGCGTTCAATATAGCTGGGAGACGCACACAACAGACGGGGGGAGTCTTTCAATTTTCTTGCACGTAAGCTTGAATCCGGTAACCAGCCAACTCTGATAGCTACATCGATACCTGCCTCAGTCATATCTACAACACTGTCATCCAGCAGTAACTCTGCCTTTAGTTCAGGGTACTCTTGTAGAAAGCTATTCAGTAGAGGGGCTATATGTTCAATACCAAAACTCGCAGGGCATGATATTTTTAACGTACCTCGCGGTACATCTTGCAAAGCACTTGTACATTGCTTAGCATCCTCCGCCGCCTCTAATAAGCGTGCACAATTCTGATAATAAGTCTCACCAACATCGGTCAGGCTCAAGCTACGCGTGGTGCGGTTAAGTAGTCGTACACCGATATTTTGCTCCAATAAGGAGACATGTTTGCTAACGGCAGATTTGGCAATGCCTAGCCGCCGTGCAGCTCCAGAAAAACTTCCAGCTTCTACAACATGCGCGAAAATCACCATGCGTTTTAGATCATCTATCATATTACCGTTCTCAATACGAGCACAGAGTGTTATCAATACAGCGTATTGTTACTTAATCAGAATCAGGTCTATATTAGTGATCAGTGAGACAACGCTCAAGTACTTTCTGATTTTGGAAAGCCGCCATGAAGAGGACCAAGCAATGAAACTGAAAAATATCCATGAAGAAATATATGTTAATGTAACACCAGAAAGAATGTGGAAAACTTTATCCCAATATGGTGATGTTTCAAATTTCCATGCAGGTGTGGATAACTCATTCAGTGTCCAAGGTAGTCGTAACGAAGCTAAGTTAGGCGGTGAACGTGTTTGCAATATTGTTGACATGGGGCTGAAGATCGTTCTGAAGGAACGCATCATCAATTATGAAGAAGGGGTGGGATACCAATATGAAGTGTATGAGTGGAAGAACTTCCCACTGCGTAAAATGCTGTTTGGTTTCAAAATAAGAGAAAGTGAAAATGGTAATACGCTGCTTCGCATTGATCTTGACTACAAAGCTAAACCCGCCTTTCTGACGCCTTTGATGGCTGGCAAAATGCGAAAACTCGTCCATGACGTATTGCTCGGTTACAAACATTATACGGAAACAGGCGAGAAGAAAGTCCCTATCAAATCACTGAGGAAGAAGTATAAGCAGATTCAACTAGCAGGTTTGCAACAAGTTTAAAAAATAAGCAAAGCCTAACTGTATATTATTCGTCGGAAGATTCATCTCCTTTTGCCGCGCACTGGGCTTTCTGTGTTTCCAGGCATAGTAACCTGCTCGGGTAACCCCATAGGCCCGGCACATGGCACTGATACTGAGTTGTCCCCGGTTCTGCTCTATGAACGCGAAGACTTTCCTTTTCGTTCCGAACAGAACCGGATGGCCTCTTTTAGTATTTCGTGCTCCTCCTTGAGCCGGGCATAATCCCTTTCCAGTTTTTTCAGCCGCTTCAGTTCGGCGGCGGTCTTCGGGTCAATGGGCTTTTTCACCTTCACCTCCGGTTGGCCTTCTCGCATTTCCTTGCGCCATCGTGACAATATGAAAGAGTGGATGTCCAGTTTTTCGTGGCTATGCCATTTTTCACTCCGTACTCCACCATTTAGAAGCGAATCGCAACATATCGTCTCTATGGCTCTTACCGCTCGAATCTTCGAGTACATGATTACAGCCCGGATAAACTTTAACCGCCAGGTTCTGCTTCCTCAACCTCTTGAACTCGTTTTTCAAGAAGTACACAGACTCTACCGGCATCATTTCATCTTCACCACCAACAACATACAGGATGGGAATTGTTATCGTATTGAGGTAATCCATGGGGTTCACCGGAAGAACAGACGCCCAATATTTATATGTTTGCCCAACTGCCAGCCTATATATGCTATCGGGATGCTCTTTAACCTGTTGATACAGCTTATCAAAATCAATATTGTAATTCTTACCCCATATTCTGAATTCATCAATCCCGATCATACCCCCACTACCCAAAACCACTAGATGTGTTATCTGGGGTATTTCTGAAGCCAATTGTGCAGCTATATTTCCACCTTCAGATACACCGAAGACAATGATCTTTTTTCCGGTGAGGCTTTCATTATTAATAAGCGAATTGATGAAATCTTTTTGGTCCTTTACCCACTGCAGATAGTAATTATATTGGAGAAACTCATCAGATGGCTTGAATTGCCCTGTTTCTCTATGGCCAACATACCTTTTCTGAAGCGCATATACAGTTACGTTTCCATCCAAGCCTTCAAAGTATGGTTCCAGATAGTAATTAAGACTTGTGTGGCCGGACCCGCCTATAAAAAACACAACTGCATCTGTTTTTCGACTATCACCTATTTGTATTTGGTAGTAAGTCGCTCTATAACCGTCACTCAGCGAGACGTGATGTTGTTCTAAAGGAGAAACATTAGCGGAAACAAACACACCTATTTTTGATGAGCAACCAGTCAACAACACGAAAACGATGATAGCTAAAGTCAAAATATTTTTATTCACCATCTCGTATCACCAAAGGGCATAACGACAAAGCTGCGCGGCGCAAACAAAGCGCAGTGTAGTTTGCATACAAACAACGCCTTTACAGATAGTCCGTCCCGCCTGATCATGGCTTTAAGTCCTAAGCTGTTCAAGTGGGACAGGCACCCGCCGGGGACAACTATGGAGCGCCAGGCATCTGATGCTTACTAACATACTGCCGCCCCAGCGGGTGTCATTGGTTTCGATAACGAACACTCAGGGAATGCCGCCAACGCCTTCCTACAATGCCTTCGAAGAAACTGATTGCCTGACCCTTTTTTCACTTTAGCAGATTACGTTATCCGAATCAGGTCAAACCCTGGCAACCGCAAAGTGCACAGATGCGCACCTTGGCGCAGTTGGTGGAATATCGCCATACCCTGGTAGCGGATCGGGTGCGCGTGACCAATCGCCTGACCGCAGCCCTGAAACTGTACTTCTCTCAAGTCCTTGATTGGTTTGAGGATAAGGCCACTCTGGTGTTTTGCGAGTTTCTGGAAAAATGGCCCACGCTGCAAAAAAGCCAGGCGCGCCCGCAAGACGACGCTCAAGCGCTTTTTTCTGGATCACAATTCTCGCTATGCCGAGGTCATTGATCAACGCATCGAGGCCATCCAATCGTCTGTCTCTTTGACTGAGGATCAGGGGGTTATCCTGGCCAATCAATTGCTGGTCAGGACCTTGATTCAGCAGTTGGCTTTGCTCCTCGGCCACATCGATCGTTTTGATGCGGCCATCGCGGAATGTTTCACCGATTTCGAGGATGCCGACCTGTTTCGCAATCTGCCGGGGGCAGGAAAACAACTGGCGACTAGGCTGCTCGTTGCCTTCGGAGAAGATCGTGATCGCTTCGAGTCCGCGAATGCGTTGTGTTGCTATGCTGGCATTGCACCCGTAACCGAACGCTCGGGCAACAAGTCCTGGGTACACTGGCGATACAGTTGTCCCAAGTTCCTGCGACAGACGTTCATCGAATGGACCAATCAGAGCGTACGCTTTTCTTTCTGGGCGCAGGCCTTTTACAAGGCCCAGCGCGAGAAAGGAAAAACGCACCAGATGGCCATACGGGCGTTGGCCTACAAATGGATACGCATCCTGTGGCGCTGCTGGCAGGATCGCAAGCCGTACGATGAAGCCAAGTATCTGATGGCGCTCAAAGCACAGGGTTCGCCGCTTGTTAAAGAGCTTGGAAACTAATCAGTTTTGCCTTGACGGACTACCTCAGGGCGTGTGTTATGCGTTACACGCCCAGAATACATACCCAATCCTCAGTTTGATAAAACTGTTCAAAAGACTGTGCTAACTCATTTAGCATTTTTATAATTGATTGTTTGTTCTCTGAGACTTCTGTTGCCATGTTATTTCTATAAACAGCATCAAGGTTTAATAATTCTTGGTATTTTTCTTCAGATGTATAATTTAGAGTCGAAGCTGCCTTAAACCACTCAGAAGAAATAGAAATACCAATTTCTTTCGGAATGTCATTCATTCCAAAATGGTCATAGTCTTTGAAGTATTTAATTACGATCCCTTCTGCCATGCTAAAGGCGTCTTCCCAGACAAATATAAAACCCTCTTGCCAATGTTTCCCTGAGTACTTGCCAGGGCCTATTTCCATATAGCCAGTTGAATCAAGCTCATCCTTATTTCTTCTTATTTCGTAGTCCATTTTCTTTTACGCCTAACGAGACTGTCGATTAATTCACTTTCGCCAGTCATCACGTTCTAATTTCTGTTTTCCTGTATTTTACGCGCCATTATCAAATGTTGGATCTGAATGCCAACTGGACAGGCATTCTGTTATTTGCATGCCTTCACAAGCCTTCTGATCGCTTTCTACCGCATCACTGAAGAGCTCTGGCTCTTGGTCTTCCACTACCCTATCGCTCCATAATGCGCCAGCTTTTCGATGTTGTGCACCAGGGCATACAGTCTCCATTGCCCGTCCACTTTCTTCCCGCCTCTGAGCATGAACCGATCCAAGCCTTTATGGTAGCGTAAATTGCCGAACGGGGGTTCCACGGTACCCAGCCGTCGGCTGTAGATCATGCGGTCGCGCAGGCTGTCGATCTTTTGCTTCATCTTATCTTTGTAGGAGATTAGGGACACCCACAGGGAGATTAGGGATCCCCACTCATTGACACCCCTCCCACCAATTGGCAGAATAGAGAACATACCAAGAACGATAGGAAAAGGATTTCCCATGCCCAAGCCCCGAAAAGCCCTCATCAGCCTGGATGACACCCCCTACTATCATTGCGTTTCCCGCTGCGTCAGGCGGACCTTTCTATGCGGGGATGATCCTGTCACCGGAAAATCCTTTGAGCACCGCTGTGAGTGGGTGGAATCCCGGTTACTGGAACTGGCCGGGGTGTTTTCCATCGATGTCTGCGCCTATGCAGTCATGTCGAACCATACTCATGTGGTGTTGCATGTGGACAGGGATAAAGCCCAGGCCTGGTCCTTGCGGGAGGTAGTGGAACGCTGGCACCGGCTGTTTGCCGGCACCTTGATTTCCCAGGCTTTTTTATCGGGTAAATCGCTGCATGAGGCCCAGCGGGCCGAGCTGGCGCAGCAGGCAGAAGTCTGGCGGGAGCGACTGACGTCCATCAGTTGGTTTATGCGCTGCCTGAACGAGGCCATTGCTCGCCAGGCCAATGCGGAAGACGGCTGCACCGGACGGTTCTGGGAGGGGCGTTTCAAATCCCAGGCTTTGTTGGATGAAGCGGCGCTATTGGCTTGCATGGCTTATGTGGACTTGAATCCGGTGCGGGCAAAGCTGGCAACCACACCGGAAAGCTCGAAATATACTTCCGTTCGCAAGCGCGTTCTTGCGGCCTTGCATAAGCAGACTCAACCCGTTGAACTGCTGCCCTTTGTGGGCAACCACCGTCAGGATTCGCCCAAAGGCTTGTCGTTTTCCCTAGAGGATTATCTTGAGCTTATGGATTGGACAGGCCGGGCGATTCGGGAAGATAAAGCAGGATATATTGATGCTGCCCAGTTGCCCATCCTGCAACGCCTTGGCCTGGAAGGTCGTTCTTGGCAGGAACTAACCCGATCCTTTGAGAGATTGTTTCATTCCCTGGTGGGACGCCCTGATCGGATGGAAGTGGTGGTTGAAACCCGGGCACAGCGTTGGGTTCAGGGCATAGGCAACTGCCGGCGATATTTCTCTCCAGGATAATCCCCCCCCCCCCCCGCCCCGGGCCCCCCCCCCCCCTCCCCTTCTTCCTTTCATTCCTTTTACCGATACCGGTAGGACTACTGCTGAGCGTGTGTCTGTGAAATCAACGTCGGAACGGTGCACCCTGCCATGGTGGTGCAGAAACCGTGGGAATATGGCTGTTTGTAATGACCCTCTGGTTTTTGCACAACCTACGCAGCTATTTGCGCAGGCACCTGATAACCGAGTGCTTGGTGTGGGCGCTCGGTATTGTAGTGGCGTATCCAACGCCCAATCACTTCCCGTGCATGGCTGATTGATTCAAAGTGATAATGCCATACACATTCTTCCTTCAGGGTACGGATGAACCGTTCGATCATGCCGTTCTGTTCCGGGCTGTACGGTGTGATGAACTCCTGGTGCCAATTGGTGGGTGTCCTCTATTACATTCTATTACATTCTTTACCCGAGCCTGTCACTAACTGGATGGCATCTGCCAAGCCAATGCGCTTTTGAATAGGCCGGCATGAGGTGAACTGAATGTGTTTCTAGTAGCCGTGCTGCCCCGGGCAGCCAGACTCTCGATATGTGTTTGGGCAGAACCTAACTTTGAACCCAAAGCAGTTAACCCAGGGTGCGGCGGTTCTTCTATTATTGTTAAAGAGCAGGTGTTCTATTGCCTGTTGACGGGAGGAGGCTCATATGTGTTAGGCATTTTTACTTGACCTATTTTTAAAGGCAACAATAAACCAATAGATAGAAACAACGGTTAATGAATATACAAATGAAAACATTGGGAAAATTATTGCCGAAAAGACATTTCTACCACCATCCCCAACGTATGCTTCCATATTTTTGTACTCTTTTTCTGACCAAGTTAATCTCTCATCATCCGAAAAGGAACCGTCGCCATCTCGATCTAATGAAGCTATTTGTTTTTCCAAATACCAGTCATATGCAAGCCAATGCGTTATAACAACACCACTCATGGCTACTACAGAAAAAAGCACGCACAGAATATAACCAAAGTTCCTTTTAATGTGCTTTCTTACTAAGACGCATGCAATAACCGGAAATGACAATACTGCTATTGCTACTACTACGATATAGGTAATCTGCACGACTTCCACTATTTATGCCTAACGCTTGAACTCAGTTGACAATAATACAGAGCGAAGCGGCGTATTATTGGTCAACTGCAGTGACTTGTTATGCGCCATTGCATGTAAGCCCAAGGGCTAAAATTGCTTCGTCTAGATTTGGTTGTTTATATTCAACTAAATATACATTTTGAATGTCATTATCTGGGTGTTCTCGTGGCTCGACACCCTTAGATCTATATTTGATAGCCAATAATAACAGTCTTTTTTTATCACGGTTAATCCATCTCTGCGCTATTTGATGGATAAATAAAGGCTCATTTCCAGATACATCACCAAAGCTTTCCCAGTTTTTGCTATCGCTGCATTCGACCCATGGACTAGTTATAGTGGACTTATAAAAAGCTAAAACGTCTTTATTTGGATATTGTGCTTTTACTTTAAAAAATATTTGATTAGCAGACCCGTTATGAAATGCATAAGTATCAATGTCTATTGCTTTATCAAAGGTGCCGAACTCTGTCCAATTTGTTTTTTCTTGTGAGCAACCTGCGAGTAAAAAAGTCACTAATAATGAGAGCCTAAATATATCCATTTTATTTCTATTGCGCATAACTACAATTCGACGGCAAATCCGTCATGTTGCAACACGACGAATCCGCCACATAATATTCCGCTACACCCATAACCCGTTGATTTTATTCACTCTCGTTGGCATTAGGTGATCAATAACACTGTGGAAAAACCCTGCAGGCCTGAACGAACTGCGGCTGAATACCCGATCAAAAACCCACCCACTAAGCCTCACGATGAGTGATGAATGATGAATGTCGATGTTACGGCTGGAATCGTCCCTAACCATCTGTCTTCGCTGTTCTTTCCCTGCTTGAGGACTGATGCAAAAATACTACACTAGCAGTAGGGATATGTACATACGGTCAGGAAACCCGCTATCACCCGCTTCGCCCGGAACAAGCACAGAACCACGCTTTATGCCCAGGAGGTCGATCCTCAACGACACCCGAGTCTCATTGCCTGGTGATTGATTTCACCTATAAGGAAATACAAAGCACCCATTATCCCCTCGGCCCGCCACTGGCTACAATCAGGTCTTTGTCGTCAGCAGGACAGTCGCATGCAGATCGGCCCCAGAGAAATCACCACCCCTTTCCGCCCCATTCCCCTGGACGTGCCCGAGGGCATGGCGCCCAACGAGTTCTTCAACAGCACAGAAAACCTCAACGATCTGGAGAACAACAACGGCCTGCTGCGCAACCCGGAGAACCTGCTGCTCTACCGCAAGGCTCTGGGGCACACCAACCTGTTCGACACTTCCATCATCTACAACACCTCCAAGTGCATTCTCAATCCCCTGGGTCGCCCGGTGCGCCGCACCCAGGTGCCTCAGGATGTGAAGCATGTCTGGAACCGCATGAACCAGATCATCATCGACTACATGGTGGAAACTTTTCCCGACCCGGAACAGACCCTGATCCTGGCCGGGGAAGCCAGCCTGGACGCCACCTGGCCCCTCACCGCCCCCGGTGTACCCAGCATCCGCATGCTGCACAACCACTTCATGGCCTTCGACATGAACCAGCTGCGCGAAGCTGAGCTGGCGGACACCAACAACCCCAATCTCACGGACGGAGGACAGCACAGCCTGTTCCAGAAACACATGCGGGAGGTGTACCGGGATTTCTTCGAGGGCCTGGACCTGAATATCCTCAAACTGGCGGAGGAACGCAGCTCGCGTATCGATCTGACGGGTTATCCCCAGGGTCTGCCCAGTTGGGAGATTCAGGGGGGAGTGGAGCGCCTCAAGGATGTGTGCTTCTGGCGGGAATACGATGAGATCCTCAAGGGTTTCATCGATTTCTACCGCACCTTCTTCACCCAGGTTTCCACGCGCAATGCGCCCCTGCCCAAGGACGCCTATTTCCCGGACCGTATCGAGAAGAAACTGCTGTTCAACAACGAGTTCCTGGCAACGGCCAAGAAGGTGCGCGACCGCTGCATCACCGATGCCAAGTATGCCAACGCCATTCGCTGGCAGCCTGCCTTCAAGCAGCTCATCTACCGCAATGACGAGGGCAAGCTCATCGTCACCATCAGCCAGAACTCCATCGGCAATGCCATCACGGAATTGCTGGGGGTGGTGGTCAAGCGGGTGCCGGATGCTGAGGCCTATGAGAAGGCTGAACCCGCTCTGATCGAGAAATTGCTGGAGGTGCGCCGCAGGTTGATACGCGCTGATCTGGGGGAAGGTATAGAGACGCCGTACTGGGGCGCTGTCTGAATTGTTGCTTTCTTTCGGGGTTGGGTGGGTTTTGCCCCTCACCCCGGCCCTCTCCCCTGAGGGAAGAGGGATTAGGTGGTGCGGACTTTGGGTTGCGCTATTCAGTCCTCTCCCCAACCCTCTTCCCCGAAGGGAGAGAAGGGGGTGATTTCAGACCAGCCCCCGGTGGAAGAAGCCGATGATTACCAGCACCAGCAGGAACAGTCCGAAGCCCAGCAGGGTGAAGCCCAGGGCATAGGAGACGGTTTCAAATTCCTTTGAGGGTGGTGCTTCCAGGTATTTCTCCAGTTCGCCGCTTTCCTTGAGGCGCTTGTAATGTTCGGGGCGCTCTTCCTTGAACTCCTCCAGATCCCAGCGGCCGGTGAACATCACCCGGTCCAGAGGGAACTTGCTGGGCCGGAAGTGGTTGTTGAAGAAGTGCACCACGAACAGGGTCATCACCGCCAGGAAAGCCTCCAGCCCGTGGGCCAGGGTGGCCAGGTTGAAGGCCCAGCCGGGCAGGAAGCGGCTGAAGAAGGGTGAGAACCAGAGAATGATACCGGACAGGCCGATGATGAAGGCGCCCCAGTACACCGCCCAGTAGTCGAACTTTTCCCAATAGGTCCAGCGGTCGAACCTGGGCGGCTCGCCCTTGCCGAAGAACCATTTGAACTGGGCTTTCATGTCTTCCCAGTCCTTTTTGCGCGGCAACAGGGAATCCGGCCCGAACCAGTCGAAGTCCTTGTCCCGCGTCACTTTCCAGATCACGGCCAGACCGTGACCGAATACGGCGAACAGAAACACCACCGCCGCGGTGCGGTGGATATAACCGAAGGCGCGGGGACCGCCGAGGAAATCGATGATGGCCGTGGCCCAGGCGGTGTCCGGGAACATCACCACCATGCCCGTGAGCACCAGGGTCAGCACTGACAGGGCCAGTGCCCAGTGATTGAGGCGCCACTGCCAGCTGAACCGGCGGAAGGCCTTGCCGCTGTGATGCTTCACCCGCTTGGCGCGCACCCGGAAGCGTTTGCCGTCCACGGTGACCCATTCATAGGGACGTGATTTCAGCTCGCGCCAGAACCAGAGCATGGAATGGCTGTAGAAGAAAATCAGGGTCAGGATGATGATGCCCACCATGACCCTCCCCAGCCACCACAGCTCGGGGTTACGCTCGAAATCCCCCACATCGGCATGAGCGCGGAATTTGATGAAATCCGGCCCGGCATCCTCATGGCACTTGTGGCAGGTTTCCAGGCGGTTTTCCTCTGACACCAGGGAAGCCGGATCATCGATCTTGTGGGTATTGTGCGGATCGTGGCAGTCCTTGCACTGGGCCACGTCCTTGTCTCCCAGCCAGGCAAGCTGGCCATGAGTGGTGGCCTTGTAGCTGCGCACTTCCTTGTCGTGGCAGCTTCCGCACTGCTCCACAATGACCCGGTGCGCGGACAGGGCGCCGGCTTCGCCGATCTGGTGCGCGGAATGGCAATCGGTACAGGTGGCGCTTTCACCTTTCCAGGGCGTCTTAAGGCTGGCGCCGTGGATAGACTGCTGGTACTCGGCCAGCTCCTTTTCATGACAGTGGCCGCAGGTCTCGGGGGAATTGAGCTTGTGGGTGGTGGAACGCGGATCACTGGAGGGCAGCACGTAATGCGCCGTATGACAATCGGCGCAGCTAGCGTTGTTCTTCGCACCTTTCTTCCGCGCATGCACCGAATGGGTGTATTGCCGGGTCTGGATGACGATATTCAGACTGTCGCTGTGCAGCCAAGGAGTGCGCTCCGGGGCCGTGCCCTCCCCCTGCTTGATGTGACAGCCCACGCAATCGACGCTTTTCAGGTCTGTCTTGTGGGGCAGGGCTTCGATGTCGTCATGACAATCGAGACAACTGTACTTGCCATGCACACTCTGATGCAGCATGCCACCGTCCACATGCAGAGCCCGATAAGGCGGCGCGCCATGCTCGCCCAAGGGCACCGCAAAGCCTTTCTGCCCGTGACAGCCCAGGCAGTCGCTTTCCTGGATGTCTTCCCTGGCAATGCGCTTTTCGCCGGGCAATGGCTTGTCCGCTGCCTGGGCCAGGATCACAAAGGCGGCCAGCAGGCAGCCGGCGGCAAAACGCAGGTACAGTCTCTTCATGGGCTCAGAGCTTCTGGGTGAATTCAGGATAGGCTTCCAGGCCGATCTCGGCGATATCCGCGCCTTCGTATTCATCCAGTTCGGACAGACGGATGCCCATGGTCTTCTTCAGGCCCAGCCAAACCAGATAGCTGGTGCCAAAGGTCCAGGCAAAGATCAGGGCGATGCCGCCGATCTGCGCCCAGAAACTGGCGTCGGGATTGGAGAACACCACGGCGATCAGACCCCAGATGGCCACCACCCCATGCACGGAAATAGCGCCCACCGGGTCATCGATATGCGCCCAGCGATCCATGAGGATGATGGAAACCACCACCAGCAGCCCGGCCACCACGCCAATGAAGGTCGCCAGGCCGGGAGTGGGGGTATAAGGCTCGGCGGTGATAGCCACCAGCCCCGCCAGAATGCCGTTGAGGCCCATGGTCAGATCCGTCTTACCCCACCACAGGCGCGACAGGATCAGGGCCGCCACACAGCCCCCCGCCGCCGCAATGTTGGTGTTGACGAAAATCAGGGAGACAGCATTGGCGTCGGCCACGGAAGTGATACTCAGCTGGGAGCCACCATTGAAGCCGAACCAGCCCAGCCACAAGATCATGGTGCCCAGGGTGGCGAAGGTCATATTGGAACCGGGAATGGCCATGGGTTGCAGGCCGCCACCAGGCTTCTCCACGTATTTGCCCTTGCGCGGCCCCAGGAGCAGCACTCCGGCCAGGGCGGCGGAGGCGCCAGCCAGATGCACCACGCCGGAGCCGGCGAAATCCAGGAAGCCCGCCTGGTCGAGAACGCCACCCCCCCATTTCCAGTAGCCTTCAACAGGATAGATGACGCCGGTCATGACCACGGAGAACAGCAGGAAGGCCCACAGCTTCATGCGCTCGGCCACGGCTCCGGAGATGATGGACATGGAGGTCGCCACGAACACCACCTGAAAGAAGAAATCGGAGAAATAGGAATGGCGGGTTTCACCTCCTGAATTCACCACCTCGCCCAGGCTGTGATCCAGCCCCAGGAAAAAGCTCAGGGAAGGAATCCAGGCATTGCCGCTCTCGCCATACATGATGTTGTAGCCCATGAACATGAACATGATGCAGGCGATGGAATACAGGGCGATGTTCTTGGTCAGAATCTCTGCCACGCTCTTGGTGCGCACCATGCCCGATTCGAGCATGGCAAAGCCTGTGGCCATCCACATGACCAGGGCCCCGGACATGAGCAGGAAGAAGGTATCCTGGGAATAGATGAGTTCGATGAGTGTGATTTCCATGGGGGTGAAACTCCCGTTGGTAATGGTTCTTTGACTGAAGCGGCAGGCTGTCCGCCTCCAGGGAAGCGGGCAGCCTGCCGGTCACGGACCGGACTTATTTTCCGGCTTCAGCCCTGGCGGCTTCGGCCTCTGCCTTCATGCGCGCCTTCATGATGTTGAAGCCATGATTGTCGCTGTCGGAAGGGCGCCAGGCCTTGGGCGGCTTGGCTCCCTTGAACCAGCGGTGCATGGGTGAATCGAGAATCTCGTTGAGGAGCTTCTCCATCTTGTCCGCGCCTTCGGTGTTGCCGCTGTGACGCGCCTTTTCGATAGCCTCTTTGATGTCGGGGACCATCTCGATATAGAAACGGTGGGCCACTTCGAAGACGCCTTCCCAATGCACATAATCAGGCGCGAACATGGCCGCGCCATGACGGGCCCGGCGGCCTTCGTGGTGCCACAGGTAGAAGTAGTTCCACTCCACGGACTCGTTGAACTTGGTCTTGTCGCGCAGGCCGTTCTCCAGCATGGCCACATAGAGTTTCTTGGCCGGAATCAGGAACTTGTCGTTGAAGGTGACGACGAAAGTATCCAACTGCTCGAAATGGGCATCGACAATGTTGTTGCCATGACAGGCGCGGCATACATTCTTCATGTCCTTGCGGCGCTGCAGCCAGGGCTTGACCTTCTTGCCCTTTTCGATGGCCTTGGAATCCACCTTGGCGGAAACCGGCGCACGCAGGTTCCAGGCAATGCGGTCACCGATATCGTGGGTCACCGGCAGATCCTTGGTACGGCTCATATGGCAGGTGGCGCAGGTGGGCGCCGCCGTGTAATCCTCGCCCACGATCCACTTGCCCGAATCCAGGTTCATCTGATCCTTGTGCGCACGGAAGGCGATGCCATGAGCGGACTCCTCGTAGATCTCTTTCTGCGGATGATCGGGCCCCAGATGGCAGCGGCCACAGGCATTGGGTTCCCGGGCCTGGGCCGCAGAGAAGTTGTGGCGCAGATGGCAGGCGGTACAGGCGCCCTTGGAACCATCGGGGTTGATACGGCCAATACCGGTATTGGGCCAGCTGGACTTGTCCAGGGAACCGTCAGAATTCACGCGCACGATAGAGCCGTGACAGGCAGCGCAGCCCATGGCGGTGATGGGCGAGGTTCCGGACAGGGTGGGCGCGCCTTCCACCACTTCGGCCAGCACATTGTCCAGGGAGCCCAGAATGTCCCCCGCGGTGGCATGATGGCTGCGGTCGAACTCTTCCACTTCGCTCTTGTGGCACTGGGCGCAGTCTTTGGGCGAGACGATGACAGAGATTACGAAATCCTTGTGCATGATGGCATCCTTGTCGCTGCGATCGGCCTTGTGGCACTCGTAGCAGCCCACGTTGGCGGAGAAGTGCTTGGAATGTCCCCACTGGTCATAGATACCCGGGGTCTTCTCCCGGTGACAGGACATGCAGGTGGCGCTCTCGCGGCTGAGCTGATTGAAACCGGACAGAATCTTCACCGGCTCCTTCTTGTTCATGACCTTCTGCACCTTGGCCTGAGCAGGGGCCTGAGCAGGCTGTTGGGCGGGTGCAACCGGCGCCTGGGGAGCCGCCGGGGGTGCCGGCATCTGAGCATTCCTCCACCACCCTGCCGGATTGGCATGGGCCGTGGACCACAACATCAGGGACAACAGGCCCAGAACTGAAACCATCTTTTTCATCAGGATCTCCATTCAAGATTCCACAGTGGGACAAACAACCATTGTGGTAACAGGCAAATCCCGGGCCAACTATTGGTTTTTCAGCATATACAAATAAAAGAACATTCTGGGCTGACTGAATCAAAATTCCCCTCCCTCTGTACGCAGGAGGGTGTCGCAAAAGGCGACAGCCTCCGCAGGTGAGGGGGACTACGGGGTATAACATAACTTCACACCAAGATCACAGGTCGGGCTTCAGCCCCACAACAGCGGCCGCAACGGAGGAATATCAGACTGAAGTCCTGCCTGCATCCAATCAGGGCAGGAACAGATGCCTGCACCAAGAAACAGAACACACGCCCGGATTTGGTGCGTGACCCCGCCCCCGATGCACCAAAACCAAACAGAAAACCCGTGATGCGCGAACACACCACGGGCTCTGCCTCGTCAGAAGACCAGCGTCAGAACAGGTCGGACAACTGTTTTTTCAGTTTGTCGAACCATCCCTTGCCGCTGTTACCGCCGGAAGCCTTGTCCTTGATTTGGGCAATCTGCTCATGCAGGGGCTTGAAATCCTCCTTGCTGCCGTAACCCAGCACTTCGGCCATCTGCAACTCTGAATCTGCTGCCTTGAGCAACTTGTCCAGCTGCGCATTTTCCTCGTCGCTGCGCTTGTCCTTCTCGGCCAATTTCTCTGCAGCGGCAAGCAGGTACTGGCTGCGCAACAGAGGCAAAGGCACTACCTCGGTTGTGACCACCAAGGTATCCAGGGCGGCCTGCAGGGCGGCTTTGGCTTTTTCCGTCTCGCCTTTGTCCAGCAGGGGAGAGATCGCCTTGATGGCATCCGGGTAAGTGGCCAGAGGAATGCTGGTGGTGCTGATCACCACTTCGCTGGCCAGGCTGGACACGAGTTTCCTGGCTTCCTGAACCTTCCCGTCATCCAGCGCTTCTTTGGCCTCCTTGATAACGTCCTTGACCGTGTTCACATCGGCATACAGATCATAAGTGATCATGCTCACATCCACGGGCACCAGGGCCAGCTTGGGATCCCGGGCCAGAATCAGTTCCAGCTTGCCCGTGACCACCTCCAGATCCTTGATGGCCTCATCGGTCTTGCCTTGGTCCAGGGCTTTCAGGGCGTTTTCGGTCTGGGCAATGGCCGCAATGGCTTCTTCGCTGATCTGCTTGCGCTTGTCACTGGCCTTGGCGGAAGCAGCCTTGTCCACCTGGCTTTGGGCTGCAGTGCTTTCAGCAGACTTCTTCTGCGCAGAGGCCGGGACCGAGCTGGCCATGCCTGCGCTGTTGGCCGTCATGAGCAATACAGGCAACAAAACCAACAGGGATTTACGAATAACTTTCTTCATGATCCTCACCTCCCTCACGCTTCAACGTCTTCAACAGGTTTGGGCAGGCCGGCGAGCTTGCACACCGTCTGCACCGGTCCTTTGGGGAACAGTTTGTAGAGAAAATCCCGGTAGGCTTCCGTATCCCGGAAACGCTTGCCGTGGCGCCGGCCCAGGGTCAGCAGGAACTCGCGCATGCTGGGATGGCGCATATGATCCTCGTAGAAGTCCCGGAAGTAATAGATCAGTCCCCAGTGGACATCCGTAAGCTCAATGTTTTCTTTTTCAGCCAGAGCTTCTGCAACGTCTTCGTCCCAGTCATCGGGATTGAGCAGATAGCCCTCTTCATCGGTTTCAATGGTCTTTCCATTCACGTTCAACATGGTTTTTCTCCTTGGAATTTGAATTTGGCGTTTCTCGCCACAGTGTTCAAAAACATGGAGACAGGCTGGCAATTATCAAGAGCTGAGAACAGGTATCACCCGGTGCGCAAGGCTTCGATGGGGTCCAGCCCCGCCGCCCGCCGCGCCGGCGCGACGCCGGCCGCCAGACCGATGCACAAGGCCAGCCCTTCCGCCAGGCCCACATACAGCAGGGGCGTATGCACGGGCAGGGCCGGGATGGCGGCGTGCAGGAGCCAGGCAACACCCACGCCCAGTGCCAGGCCGCTGACACCACCAATGGCCGCCAGCACCACGGCTTCCCCCAGAAACAGGCTCAACACCTGGCCCCGGGTGGCACCCAGAGCGCGCAACAGGCCAATCTCATGAATGCGTTCATTCACCGCAATGCTCATGATGGTGACGATGCCGATGGCGCCCACCAGCAGGGAGATGCCGCCGATGGCTGCTACGGCGAAGGTCAGTACGTTGAGGATGGACCCCAACACATCCAGCATCTGCTGCTGAGTGGTGACCGTGTAGTCCTCCTTGCCGTGCCGGGCCGTAAGCGTTCGTTTTATCCCGGCCACCACGGTATCCACCGCCACCTTCTCCCGGTACATGACATCGATCTCGAACAGGCTGTCACGGTTGAACAGGCTGAGCGCCCGGACGGCTGGAATATAAACGGTGTCATCCAGGTCAAAGCCCAGCACCGTGCCCTTGGACTCCATCACCCCGATCACCCGGTAGCGGCTGCCGCCGATAGTGATGCGTCTGCCCAGAGGACTGGTCTCACCGAAGAGTTCCTGCCGCAGCTTGCTGCCCAGTACCGCAAAGGCCCGGGGCGCCGTGGGATCATCCGCCGGCAGGAAACGCCCGGAACGCACGGTCATGCTGAAAGCCTCTGGCATCTGCGGTCCGGAGCCATAGACCGAGGTGCGCCGCCGGCGGCTGTCCGCTTCGATTTCCGCATTGCCCTGTACGAAAGGAACCACCGCTTTAACGAAAGGCAGGCGCTGCAATGCCTCTGCATCCTCGATGCTCAGGGGACGCTCGGTGCCGAAGACCCCCATGCTGGTACCTGCCGTCGTGGCCTTGCCGGGATTGACCGCCACCAGGGTCGTGCCGAACTGGGTGAATTCCTGCAGCACGAAGCGGTGTATGCCTTCACCGATGGAGGTGAGCAGAATCACCGCCGCAATCCCCACGGCAATACCCAGTGCCGTCAGTACACTGCGCAGGCGATGGGCAGTGATGGAACGGAGGGTCAGCGTGAGAAAGTCCCGGGCCAGCATGGTTCTATCTTCCCGACAGGGCGGCAACGGGATCCAGCGCTGCCGCCCGCCTCGCGGGCAACAGGCTGAAAAGCGCGCCCGTCCCCAGCGCCACGCCCAACGCCGCCGCCACCGCCCAGCCCGGCGCATACGCCGGCAGCACGGGAAAGGCCTGGCGCAACGCCAGGCTGCCCAGCTCTCCCACGATCAGGCCGGCCAGCGCCCCGAGGGAGGACAGCAGCAGCGCCTCGCCCACGAAGATCGCCAGGATCTGGCGGTGGTCTGCCCCCAGAGCCTTGAGCAGGCCGATCTCCGCGGTACGCTGGGACACCGCCACCAGCATCACGTTCATGATCAGGATGCCGGCCACCATGAGGCTGATGGCGGCGATGCCACCCACGGAATAAGTCAGCGCACCGAGTATCTTGTCGAAGGTTGCCAGTACGGCATCCTGGGTGATGACAGTGACATCTTTCACCCCCTGGTGCCGTGCCTGCAGGGTCTTGATGATATGTTGTTCGACAGGGGGAATGGCGCTACGGCTGCGCGCCTCGACCAGGATACGGAACAGGGAATCGGTATTGAACAGTTGCTGCGCCGAGGCGACAGGGATATAAACCGTGTCCTCCACATCCACGCCGATGGAGCGGCCTTCCGATCCCATGATGCCGACGACCCGGAAACGCCGGTCGCCGATGCGCAGCCACTGGCCCAGGGCAGGCTCGGCGCCAAACAGTTCCTCCCGCACCTTGTTGCCGATGACCACCACCGGCATGGCCCGGTCCCAGCGAATGGGGGGAAGGAACTGGCCCTGCATAATCTGCCAGTGGCGCAGCTCCAGCATGTCATGGGTGGTTCCCAGGATCACCGTGTCCCGCACTCTGCCCTTGCGGCTCACTTCGGCGGAACCCACGTTCAGGGGCGCCACCCGGCGCACGCTGTTGCTACGGGTCAACGCCTGGGCATCAGCCAGGGTCAGGCTGCGAGGCGTCTCGCCCATGAGGGTGGACGGGTTGAAGCCGCCGGTTTCAGAACGGCCGGGAATCACAGTGAGCAGGTTGGTGCCCAGAGAGGCAAACTCACCTTTCACATAGTTGCGCGCCCCCTCCCCCAGAGCGGTGAGCATCACCACGGAGGCCACACCGATGGCCATGGCAAGGAGCATGAGCAGCGCCCGCGAGGGATAGCCCGTCAGGGCGCCCCAGGCAAAGCGGATGATGTCCTTCAGCCGGCCCATGCCCCCTCCGAGGAATGTCTCCCCTCTCCCGCATGCGGGAGAGGGGCCGGGGGAGAGGGAAGAAACCCCTCAACCGTCCACATTCCGCCCCTCCATCACCCGCTGTATGCGCCCATCCAGCATGTGCAGCTGACGCCGGGCGCGCT
>JALWRH010000041.1 GCA_026994195.1 Sedimenticola sp.
GCCTGCGCCCCTCAAGATTGCCACGACTCCCGCGCCCGTTACCAAGGGTGGTGTGGTTCTGCGTATGTTCCGTGAAGTGGCATTTTTCGAAAGTCTTTTCAAAAGCAACAAGCTGTTGTGGTTGCTGGGGGTGTTGTTCCATTTTGGTTTGCTCCTGGTGCTGTTGCGTCATCTGCGTTACTTCATCAATCCGGTTCCTACCGTGGTGGAACTGATCCAGCCCTTCGGAAAGTATGCAGCATTTGCCATGATCATTGGCCTGCTGGGTCTGTGGGCGCGCCGCTTTTTCATCGACCGTGTGCGCTATATTACGTCGCTTTCCGATCATCTGATCCTGGCGCTGCTGGTGTTGATCGGTATCAGTGGCGCATCCATGACCTTTGTATCCCATGTGGATATCATCGGGCTCAAGGAATTCATCATGGGATTGCTGACCTTTGATTTGAAGCCTTTGCCTTCTGATCCCCTGTTGGCGATTCATCTGTTCCTGGTTTCCGTGCTGATGATTATCTTCCCTTACAGCAAGCTGTTGCATGGAGTGGGCGTGTTCTTCAGCCCGACCCGCAATCAAGTGGACAATCCCAGGGAAAAACGTCATCTGGCGGACTGGGCACGCAAGTTCGAAGAGAATTCCTGATAACAGTACGGCATTGTTAAAGAGGCGATAGGTCCAGCTCATGGCAAAAGCGAATTTTGAAGTTCCCGAACTCAAAGAGCATATCGAGGTTCCGACGATCGAGCCGGGTGCAATGGCGCATCTGGAAACCTTCAAGGCGAAACCGGAATTCAACGAGGCCCTGGGCTTCCCCGGAGAGCTGTCGGAAAACTGGCAGGAACAGGCCATCGATGCCATGGGCGATATGCTCAAGAAATACCGTTCCCTGCAGGTATACATGGATTCCTGCGTAAAGTGCGGCGCCTGTACGGACAAATGCCACTATTATCTGGGAACCAAAGATCCAAAAAACATGCCGGTTGCGCGTCAGGATCTCATGCGCAAGGTATATCGCCGCTATTTCACCTTTGCGGGCAAGTACTTTCCAAAACTGGTGGGTGCTACGGATTTTACCCAGGAAGTGTTGGATGACTGGTACAACTACTACCATCAGTGCTCGCAATGCAGGCGCTGCTCCGTGTTCTGCCCCTATGGTATCGATACGGCAGAAATCTCCATGGCGGCACGGGAGATCATGGATCGTATCGGTTTGGGAGACAAATATTCCAACGAGATCATCGGCAAGGTATTCCGTATCGGCAACAACCTGGGTCTGCCTGGACCGGCTCTGGAAGACACCCTGGAAGGACTGGAAGAGGATGTCTTCGATGACACCGGTGTTGAAGTAAAGTATCCCCTCGATGTCAAAGGCGCCGATATTCTTCTGGTAACGCCTTCTGCGGACTTCTTTGCCGAGCCCCACGTGGATGGCCTGATTGGTTACGGCAAGGTATTCCATGAGGCCGGCGTTTCCTGGACCATGAGTTCATATGCATCAGAAGCCGCCAACTTTGGCATGTTTATTGGTTCCTACGAAAACATGCGGAAGATTTCCCAGCGGGTCAGAAAGGCTGCGCTGGATCTTGGGGTCAAGCGCATCATTTTTGGTGAGTGCGGCCATGCATGGCGTGTGGCTTATGCGTTCCTGAATACACTGGCAGGTCCTTGGGATTTCCTTGATCCCAATTATCCTGTACCGCAGCACATACTTGAATTTACCCTGGGCGAACTTGAGAAGGGCACCCTCAATATCGATAAGTCGCAAAATGACGATATGGTGTTGACCTTCCATGATTCCTGCAACGTGGCCAGAGCCACCCGCATGGGTGACAAGCCCGGCGGTCAGTTCGAGATTCCCCGTGCTGTGATCAAGGCTGTGTGCAACAACTATGTGGACATGCCAGAAGACACCATTCGTGAAGCAACATTCTGCTGTGGTGGCGGCGGCGGTCTGCTCACGGATGATCTCATGGAGCTGCGCGTCAAGGGCGCCATGCCCCGCATGGCAGCGCTGAAAAGTGTTACGGAAGAGTATGGGGTAACCCATATGGCTGCTATCTGCGCCATCTGCAAGTCACAGTTTACCAAGGTGATTCCCTACTATGGCTTCGATATGGATCAGATTGTCAGTGTGCATCAGCTGGTGTCAAACGCCCTGATCCTGACAGGGCAGAACAGCGAAGATGAAGATGATGAATCCGAGGAAGACGCCGCCTGAAGCAGCGATCTTTCACAACAAGATAATCCTCCCGTAAAGGGCAACAGTTTTAACTGGTTTGGAGAGTGACAATGGCAACTCCTAGTGATGAAATGACTAAGAACATTACCTGGCGTCGTTTTGAAGATGGTCAGAACAAGTGGGACGATTGGACTGACGACATCTTTAACTATGACACTTCACACAAGTGTCCGACCTATGTGCATGAGACACCTCCTTGCCAGGGCAGCTGCCCTTCCGGGCATGACGTGCGGGGCTGGTTGTCCATCGTTCGTGGCATAGAGAAGCCCACCGGCGATATGAGCAAGGAAGAATATGCTTTCTACCGTGCTACCGAGTCCAACCCGTTTCCTTCCATGATGGGGCGGGTTTGCCCGGCGCCTTGCCAGGACGGCTGCAACAGGAATGCGGTGGAAGACTTTGTTGGTATCAACTCCATTGAACAGTATATTGGAGACAAGGGCCTGGAGAACGGTTTCGCGTTTGAAGCGGGCAAGGACACCGGCAAAAAGATTGCCATCATCGGCGGTGGCCCTGGTGGTATGGCAGCGGCCTATCAGCTGCGCCGCATGGGTCATGGTGTCACTGTATTTGAAGCACAGCCCGAACTGGGCGGCATGATGCGCTACGGTATTCCCAACTATCGTGTACCGCGCGACAAGCTGGCTGCTGAAAACCAGCGCATCGTCGATATGGGCGTAGATGTGAAACTGAACACCCGTGTGGGCAAGGATGTCAGCGTCGAGCAGCTGGAAAACGATTATGACGCCATCATCTGGGCAGTAGGCTGCTGGACAGGCCGCGCTCTGCCTGTCGATGGATGGGAAGGCACTCCCAACTGCGTGACTGGTGTTGCTTATCTCAAAGCCTTCAACGAAGGCCGCATGAAAGTCACCGGCAAGAAAGTCGTGTGCGTGGGTGGTGGTGATACCTCAATCGACGTGGTTTCTGTCGCCCGCCGTATTGGCACCAGCCCTGATCTGTCAGGCAATCCCGAGGACGTGGTCAACGACGACAGCGTAGATCAGGACGATTCTCTGACCACCAGCCGGGTTCCTGTAGACGCCACTCTGACTTCTTTGTTCACCAAGGAAAACATGATGGCGGCAGAACACGAAATCCATGACGCCATCCAGGAAGGTGTCACCATTCTCGATGGCGTGATGCCGCTGGAAGTCATCAAGGGTGACGATGGTCGCGCCACGGGTCTGAAGGTCTGTGACTGCACCATGGACGGTATGACGCCGGTTCCCGTGGAAGGCACCGAGCGCGTGCTGGAGGCAGACATCATTGTTGCCGCCATCGGTCAGGGCGGTGATCTGGCTGGTCTGGAAGACTTCGACAACGGTCGTGGCCTGATGGACACCACCAATAACTATCAGTTGAAGGACAAGCCCAATCATTTCGCCATCGGTGATATCGTTCGTCCCCATCTGCTGACCACCGCCATTGGTCAGGCCTGGGTGGCTGCCGAATCCGTGGACGAATTCCTCAAAGGCGAGGAAATCAAGAAGCGTCCCAAGGTGGATGTACATCATTTTGATCTGCTGGAGAAGCTGCACGAAGCAGGACTGGATCCCGAGCAGTTTGATCCCAATGCTGGTGATCTACGGGGTACCTCCTTTGCCAACTATGCGGTACACAACTACGAAGACCGCTCTTTTGCGGAGATCATCGGACCTGATGAGCTGTTCCTGGGACACTTCGAGGTAACGCCACGCCACAAGCGGAAGGAAGACGTGCCCAGCGCTGATGAAGTCCTTGGCCACTTCAAGGAGCGTATGCAGGGGCTGGATGACGAAACTGCCCAGCAGGAAGCCGATCGCTGCATGAGCTGTGGTCTGTGTTTCGAGTGCGACAACTGTGTTATTTACTGTCCCCAGGATGCGGTTTACCGCGTACCCAAGGACCAGGCGACCACAGGCCGCTATGTGGCAACCGATTACGCCCGTTGTGTCGGCTGCCATATCTGTCACGATGTGTGCCCGACGGGTTATATTCAAATGGGCCTTGGTGAGTAAACAGGATCAGAGGCATATTCCATGACTCGCATTAGCAGCATGATACTTCTGACGGGCGCGTTATCCGGGCTTTTTGGCCTGGGCAACGTGATTGCCGCAGAAGCCGTAAAGGGTTCGGCAAAGTACGAAAAGCTTGAACAGTGCGTGGAACCCACGTCTGTCATGCGCCGCAATCACTTTGAGTTCATCAAACACCAGCGCAACCTGACCGTGCATCAGGGTATTCGCGGTAGCAAGTACAGCCTTGCCGGCTGTGTGGACTGCCACGCCCGCAAGGATGCTTCAGGCAAGTATGTGCCGGTCAATGAGGAAGGTCAGTTCTGCGATGAATGTCATGACTATGTTGCGATTGATCTGAAATGTTTCGAGTGCCACGCCACTGTTCCCCGGGAGAAATGAGTATGTCCAAGCTTGAGCAAGAAGGGCGTCGCGAATTTCTGAAAAAAGCCGCTGCCGGCACTGTAGTGACCCTCGCGCCGGGTGTCATGCTGCACTCCTTGTCAGCGGAAGCGGCGCCCCGCACGGAACCGGTTACCGGCAAGGTGCGCTGGGGTATGCTGATCGATGCCAACAAATGCGCCGAGGGCTGCAATGATTGCGTTGCCGCCTGCGACAAAGAGAATGGCCTGAATCTCGTGGACATGCCGGAAGGTGCGGATGAAAGCCTCTGGGAGCGTCAGCGTCCCCGTTGGATCCGCCAGATTACCCTAAAGGACAATCTCACCGGCCGACTCACCAGCCTTCCCATGATGTGCCAGCATTGTGAAGAGCCTCCCTGCGCGGACGTATGTCCCACGGGCGCTTCTTTCCGCCGCGCAGACGGCATTGTCATGGTGGACCGCCATATCTGTATTGGCTGCCGCTATTGCATGATGGCTTGCCCCTATAAGGCCCGTTCATTCATTCATGCCGAGGTTGCCGAGAAGCTGACCCATACCCCCAGGGGAAAAGGTTGCGTGGAAAGCTGTAATTTCTGCGTGCATCGCCTGGACAATGGGCAGACCACCACGGCTTGCCAGGATGCCTGCAAGCACCAGGCTATCATCTTTGGCGATCTCAACGATCCCCAGAGCGCGGTATCTCAGGCTCTGAAAAAGTATCCCAGCGTGGCGATACGGGATGACCTGAAACTCAATCCCGGCGTACGTTACAGCAATATCTGATTTGATAGGTGGGTGAAGTAATGAAAAAGATTCACTTCAGCGAATGGGGCATCGACAGTCCTCGTTACTGGGGCATGCTTGCACTGCTGGGCGCATTTGTTGCCGTGGCCGGGCTTTCCGTTCTCTATATGGAACACAACGGACACTGGGTCACGGGGATGACCAATCAGATAGTTTGGGGAATGCCCCATGTGTTTGCCATTTTCCTGATTGTTGCCGCTTCCGGCGCTTTGAACGTTGCTTCCATCGGAACAGCCTTCGACAAGAAGGTGTACAAGCCCTTGGGACGCCTTTCCGCATTGCTGGCAATCACTTTGCTGGCCGGTGGCTTGGCCGTGCTGGTTCTGGATCTGGGGCAACCGGGGCGCTTGCTCATTGCCATGACCCACTATAACTTCAAGTCCATCTTTGCCTGGAACATCTATTTGTATATGGGCTTCATGGCCGTAGTCGCTTTGTACATCTGGTTCATGATGGATTGGCGCATGAACAAGTATTACAAGCCTGTGGGTATTCTCGCTTTCCTGTGGCGCATCATTCTCACCACCGGTACGGGCTCGATTTTTGGTTTCATTGTGGCCCGCCAGGGTTATGATGCGGCTATTCTCGCCCCCATGTTTGTTATCATGTCCTTTGCTTACGGACTGGCTGTTTACATCCTGGTGCTGATGTTCACCTTCAAGGTGGACGGTCGCGAGATTGGCGATGTTGTTCTCCGCCGCTTGAAGAACCTGTTGGGTGTTTTTGCTGCAGCGGTGTTCTATTTTACCCTCGTCTATCATCTGACCAATCTGTACGGCACTGAGAACCATGCGTATGAAGCCTTCATTCTTCGTGATGGTGGCATTTATACCCTGCTGTTCTGGGGTGGCTGGGTGTTTGTCGGTTGCCTGCTGCCCATTGGCATTGTCTACCACCCGGCCCTGGGCAAGACCCGCGGGGGCATCATAGCGGCTGCGACTGCGGTCATTCTTGGTGGACTGGCTACTGTGTATGTGATCGTTATTGGTGGCCAGGCATTCCCCATGGCAATATTCCCGGGAAAAACCATAGTGGCCAGCGGCTTCTTTGATGGCGTGAACGGGCAGCCTTTCCTCTACTCTCCCACCCTGGCGGAAACCTTGTTGGGTATCGGAGGAATTGCACTGACCTTGTTGCTCACGTTCATCGCCATCCGGGTGTTGCGCTTCCTGCCCACCAGCCTGGCGAATGAAGTGGCTGATCCGCATTATGCCAAGTCCTGACAGGTCAGTACTCTGAAACACCAGCGCAGGCGGTCTTTCGAGACCGCCTTTTGTGTTTTGAAATAACCGCCATGGCTCATCTGATTATCTCTGCCGCCCACAAGTCATCGGGCAAGACTACTATAAGTATCGGGCTGTGTGCGGCCCTGCGCCAGCGGGGAAATGTGGTGCAGCCTTTCAAGAAGGGGCCAGACTATATTGACCCTTTGTGGTTGGGGCAGGCGGCAGGCAGGTCTTGCTATAACCTGGATTTTTTTACCATGGGCCGGGACGAGATTCCCCGCCTGTTCCAACAACACATGGCCGGTGCGGACATCGGTATCATAGAAGGAAACAAGGGCCTCTATGACGGACTGGATCTGGACGGCAGTAACAGTAATGCTGCGCTTGCCGCGCTTTTACAGGCGCCGGTGGTTCTGGTTCTGGACACCCGGGGAATGACCCGGGGTGTTGCGCCCCTGATACTTGGTTACCAGGCTTTTGACGAGAATATCCGGATCGCCGGGGTGGTTCTCAACAGCGTGGGGGGGTCCCGCCATGAGACCAAGCTGCGCAATGTCATCGAGCACTATACGGATGCAAAGGTCATTGGAGCGGTGCCACGCAATGACCGGGTGCAAATCGACGAGCGCCACCTGGGGCTGATGCCCAGTAACGAAGCTGAAGCGGCCCAGGAACGTATCGACACCATTGCCGGGCATGTAGGCAGCCACGTGGACTTGCACACGGTAATGGATATAGCGGGTCTGGCACCGGCTGTGGCCGCGGTAGAGAAAACCAGGGTTGATCCCATTCATGCCTCCCCGGTCAGCATCGCTTATGCCCGGGATGCTGCTTTCGGCTTCTACTATCCGGATGACCTGCAGGCCCTGGAAAACGCTGGCGCACGGCTTATTCCCTTCGATACCCTGAATGACAAGGTTATGCCAGGTGCCGACGGGCTGTTCATCGGTGGCGGGTTTCCCGAAACAGCCATGCAGGAGTTGGCTGCCAACGTCGAACTGCGCCATTCCATTCGGGAGTTTATTGAGCAGGGTGGTCCGACCTATGCTGAATGCGGCGGTCTCATGTACCTGTGCCGCAGCCTGGAATGGGACGGACGGCAGAGTGAAATGGTGGGAGTCATTCAGGCGGATGTTAAAATGCATCAAAAACCCCAGGGTAGAGGCTATGTGCGTTTGTGCGAAACTTCCTGCCATCCCTGGCCGGGTGGCGAGGAGACCACAGGCCGGGTCAATGCCCATGAGTTTCACTATTCCGGATTGGAAAATCTGGACGAAAGCCTGAAATTCGCCTATAAGGTCGAGCGGGGCTATGGAGTGGATGGTGTTCATGATGGCCTGGTGTACAAAAACCTGCTCGCAAACTATTCTCATATGCGTAGCGTAGGCTCCAGCCATTGGTCAGAACGGTTTGTCGCGCATGTGAGAAAATGCGCGAACAGCAAAAAGCGTTGAAGAGGTATTTGCAGGATATGTTCAAGATTACTCCCGCTGCAGCAAAGCAGATAAAAATCGCCGCCGAACAGGGGGGCACCGAAGGCATGGCGCTACGCATGGCTGTTCGGGAAAACAAGGATGGTTCTTTTGCCTATCACATGGGGTTTGACGAGCCAGCAGACACAGACAAACGTATTCAGAGCGAGGGTGTGGAAGTTATCATGGATCCGAGCTTCGACAAGTACCTTGAAGAGTGCGTGCTGGATTTCGTGGAGCTGGATGATGGTAGCTGGCAGTTCGTGTTCCTGAATCCCGCCGACCCTCACTACGTGCCCCCCAAGGTCAACTGAATCCTCCTGACATGGATCTGGCGCCTGAAGACTCCCTGCGTCTGAATGTCCTGTTGGCCAACCGGCCCCAGGCGATTCGCATCGACGAATCGCGCATGATTCTGTATGCCCTTTCCCCCAAAGGTGAAATGGAGGTGCCGCTCAATCCCACTTGCCGTGATGAGCAGTATCTGAAACAGATCCGGGAGATGCTCTCCATGCATGCCCTTGGGTCTCCGTCGGGCTATCCCCGCCACGTGTGGTCACGCATGGGGCATCTCAACAGTGAAAACCTGGAAGACCTGCTGTTGCTGGGTGAGCCTGAAGCCGTTGTAGCCATTGCCTATTCCGAAGAGTTGAGCGATGAGCTGGCGCGCAAGGCCTGGTGGGCCTTGGAGGATGCGGAGAATGCCCGCCAGATGCTGCGTGCCCCGGCGGTGGTCAATGGCGAGATGGGTCCGGTGCTGGCCGCTTATCTGGTTGAATTTCTGCCCTTCGAAACCGAAGCCGAAAAGATCATGGATACCGTGCAGCTGGTGTTGCAGCCAGGGCTGGTGGATGAATCGGTAAAAGGGGACCTGTGGAAAAGGGCGCGGCGTAAAAATGCGTTTTATGTGGGGTTCCTCAAAGCCCTTCCGGATGAACTTCCGGAGCCATCCACGGCCATTCCTGTATGGGAACGGCTTGAGGCTGATTTGGGGGAAATGGCCAACAGCGGGAATCGCCTGGCGGCGCAATTGCGCCGGGTGTTGTCTCCACCTGGTCAGGCTTGGCTGGCGACCCTGGACAAAGTGCTGGAGAAACCCGGCACCCAGGATGTCGTCAACCGGGCATTGGAAGTGGTTGCGGATTACTTTTCCCCCGTGAGGCCGGAAGGCCCGGCGGATGCGACCATCGAGGAATTGGAGAAAGAGGCGGAGATCTGGGTTTCAGATCCTGGCAATGCCCTGGTGCAGCAGATCCTGGATTTGGATAGGGAGCTGGTTCAAGAGCTGACGGCCATGCGGGTGCTGGCGGGTTCGGGATATGGCATTGTGCGCCCGGTATTTGGCCGTTCGGATGCCATTGGTACCCTCATGCGGCGTAAGCTGCAACCGGTGCTGGAACCCTACCGGAAACATATCAGCCGTTTGCGCCAGATTTCCTGAACGGTATCAGCGCTTGCGCTTGGGCCGCCGCCGACGCGGCTCCCAGCGGCCGATTTCCGGGATGATCTTTGGGAAGGGCAGTTTGTCGAAGCTGTCCCAGACTCGCAATGCCTCCTCCAGCATACCTGCCACTTCCGGAACAGGGGTGGGAATCTTTTCTTCAGGATGAAGTGCCTGGTACAGGCCCCGCAAGCCACCGATCTGTACTTTCACAGCTTTGACGTGTCCCAATTTCTGCCTGGCGCTGCTGACCTTCAAAGCAAAGCGCGCCTGCTGCTGCAGGGTATCCAGAAATGCCTGGCAGCGGGTTTTAGCTTCCTTGTCGGTACAGCTGGCGGCTTCCCGCTCGGCAATGAGCAGCTTCTGGTTGCGGGAACAGCGGCACTGGTTGGTGAGCATGCCTTTTTCGAACACACAGTGATCCGGGTTTACCTCATGGTAGGTCTGGCGGTAGAAGTCTTCGTCTATCATTGCTGCTTGAAGCGATGAATCAGACGCCTGTCCTTCTTGCTCGGGCGGCCTTCTGTGCGGATTGGCGCAGAAGCCCGGGCGGCGCGCAGCAGGGCCAGTTGTTTCTCCCGGCTTTCCCGGCTTTGCTCCGATTCCCTCCAGAAGTCCTTGGCCTCTGAAGCAGGCCTGCGTTGCCTGGGCAGCACCAGAACTTCAATGTCCCATTCCAGCCCGCCCTTGCTGATGTGCAGTCGGCTGCCGCAGCGCACTTCCTTGCCGGGCTTGGTTCTTTGTCCATTCAGATGCACCTTGCCGCCTGCTACAGCCTCGGCGGCCAGTTTGCGGGTCTTGTAGAAACGTGCGGCCCAGAGCCATTTGTCCAGGCGCATTCGATCCGTATCGGGCATGATCAGGTTGGACCGTCCTCGCTGGCATCCGGGCTGTGAGCGAAGGCCGGTTCATCGTCATGGGGGGCCAGGCCCAGCAGGGGATCGAGCTTGCCATAGGCATCGAGTTGAGCCATATCATCGAAGCCTCCCACATGGAAATCATCGATGAAGATCTGCGGTACTGTACGGCGATTGCTGCGCTGCATCATTTCCACCATCAGATCCCGATCCAGATCCACGCGGATTTCCTCATATTCGACCCCTTTGCTCTGCAACAGAGACTTGGCTCGGACGCAATAGGGACACATGGCGGTTGAATAGACGACGACACGGGGTGAAGACACTGCGATACTCCTCGAAAAAATTCTGGTTGCACACCGTTGCTGCTGTCGCTGGTGTGAAGGCTTTTCCCGTATCCTAGCATCTTTATTAGCGTTGAAAACAGAGTAAACTGTGCGTTTTCAATCAGCAGAAGCCAGCAGCCATGTGGAAAGAAGCCAGTCCCAAAACCATCTCCCTGAAGGACTATCAGCCCGTACCCTGGACCATCCGTACCGTGGACCTGGATTTCCGACTGTATGAAAAAGGCACCCGGGTCATATCCCGCCTGACTTTGGAGCGCAATCCGGCGTTCAAGGGGCAGGCGGCGGAACTGCATCTGGATGGGGAGGGTCTGAAACCCGTATGGCTGCGCCTGGATGGCAGTGAGTTGCATGGGGATGCCTACCGTATCGATGACCAGGGGCTGATCCTGTTCGACCCGCCGGAGAAGTTTGTGCTGGAATCCGAGGTGGAACTGGCTCCGGAGAACAATACCGCCCTGGAGGGCCTGTACCGCAGTGGCCCCATGTTCTGTACCCAGTGCGAGGCGGAAGGCTTTCGTCACATCACCTGGTACCTGGATCGGCCGGATGTCATGGCGCGTTTCAAGGTGCGTGTGGAGGCAGACCGGGACAAGTACCCGGTGCTTCTGTCCAACGGCAATCCCCTGGAGCAGGGTGATCTTCCTGAAAACCGCCACTACGCTGAATGGGAAGATCCCCATCCCAAGCCCAGCTACCTCTTTGCGCTGGTGGCCGGGGATCTGAAATATATCGAAGACCGCTTCACCACGGCATCCGGACGAGATGTACGCCTGCGCATCTACGTGGAACCGGAGAATCTGGACAAGTGTGATCACGCCATGCGCTCCCTTATCAAGTCCATGCGCTGGGATGAAGAGAAATATGGCCGTGAGTATGACCTGGATGTGTTCAACATCGTGGCGGTGAACGACTTCAACATGGGCGCCATGGAGAACAAGGGCTTGAACATCTTCAATTCCAAGTATGTCCTGGCCCGACCGGATACGGCTACGGACGAGGATTACCTGGGCATCGAGGGAGTGGTGGCCCACGAGTACTTCCATAACTGGACGGGCAACCGCATCACCTGCCGGGACTGGTTCCAGCTTTCCCTGAAGGAAGGCTTCACCGTGTACCGGGATCAGGAATTTTCCTCGGATATGGGTGCCCGGGGCGTCAAGCGCATCGATGACGTACGCATACTGCGCGCCCATCAGTTTGCTGAGGATGACAGCCCCATGGCTCATCCGGTGCGCCCGGCTTCCTATATTGAAATCAACAACTTTTACACTGCCACCGTGTATGAGAAGGGGGCGGAAGTGGTGCGCATGCAGGCCAATCTCCTGGGACCGGAGTTGTTTCGCCAAGCCACGGACCTGTACTTCCAGCGCCATGACGGCCAGGCGGTAACCACGGATGATTTCGTTCGCTGCATGGAAGATGCCTCCGGGCGTGACCTGGGCCAGTTCCGCCATTGGTACGACTATGCGGGTACGCCTGAGTTGACTGTGCGTGGAGAGTATCATCCTGACGAACAGGTTTATCGTTTGCATGTGAGCCAGAAAGTCCCGGACACGCCGGGGCAAAAGGATAAACCCCCTTTTCATATTCCCCTGGTGGTGGGACTCCTGGACAGCCATGGCCGGGATATGCCCCTGGAACGCCCGGAATGCCGCAAGCGTCCTGAGCTGCTGGAAGTGCGGGAAAAGCAGCAGACTTTCGAATTCCACAACCTGGCGGAAGCGCCGGTGCCCTCCCTGCTGCGCGGATTCTCCGCCCCGGTCAAGCTGGATTATCCCTACAGCGATGCGGAACTGGTGTTCCTCATGGCCCATGACAGCGACGGCTTCAACCGCTGGGATGCCGGCCAGGAACTGGCTCAGCGGGTACTGCTCAAGTTGGTGGAGGACACCCCGGAAGCGATGGATATGCTGGCCGAGTTCACCCATGCTTTCCGCCGTGCGCTGGATGCGGCCCATAGCGATCCGGGCTTGCTTTCCGAAGTGCTGTCCCTGCCGTCTGAGTCCCTTCTGGGGGAGCGTATGGAGATCGTGGACGTGGAGGGCATACATGCAGCCCGGGAGCGGATGAAGGCGCATATAGGGCAGACGCTGCATCAGGATCTGCTGGATCACTACCGCGCATTGGAAGAGACCGGAGCTTACCAGATAACGCCCCAGGCTATCGGCAGGCGGCGCCTAAAGAACCTGCTGCTCACCTATCTGGTGGCTTCCGGCAGCGATGAAGCTGCACATCTTTGCGTGCAGCAGTACCGGGCCGGGCACAACATGACCGATGTGATCCACGCCCTGGCCCTGGTGGCCGATGGCGGCCATCCGGCCCGGCAGGAACTGCTGGATGCTTTTGCTGCCCGCTGGCAGTCGGATCCTCTGGTTATGGACAAATGGTTCAGCGTACAGGCCCGTTCCAGCCGGAAAGATACCCTGGAACAGGTGTTGTTATTGCAGGAGCACCCGGCATTTTCCATCACCAATCCGAACAAAGTGCGAGCCCTGATTGGCAGTTTTGCCATGGGAAATCCCTTTTGTTTCCATTCTGCCGATGGAAAGGGTTATACTTTCCTCGTGGACAAGGTGCTGCAATTGGACAGCATCAATCCCCAGATAGCAGCGCGCATGCTCAGAAGCATGGCGCGCTGGCGCCACTATGACAAAACCCGACAGGAGCTGGCCAGAATGCAGCTTGAACGGGTGGCAGGGCAGGACGGTATTTCCCGCGATGTCTATGAAGTGGCCAGCAAGAGCCTGCAGGGATGAATGCCCTGTTGGTGGTTGCACACGGCAGCCGGCGCGAGGCTTCCAATGAAGAAGTAAGAAAGCTTTGCCGCCGCATCGAACAAGAAACTGCCGGGGAGGAGTTTTTCCTGGTCAGAGCCGGTTTTCTCGAACTGGCCGAGCCTTCTATTCCTGAGGGTATCGGCCAATGTGTCGGGGCAGGTGCTGACCGGGTCGTGGTTTTACCTTATTTCCTTTCTGCCGGGCGGCATGTCAGCGAAGACATTCCAGCGGAAGTGGAAAAGGCCAGACAGCGCTATCCTCATGCATCCATTGTTCTTGCACCCTATCTGGGGTCCGCACCGGGAGTCTCAGGACTTCTGGTTGAACTCGCTGTAGGAGGAAAGAAAGATGGTGATTCTGCTGAGTGATCTTCCGGACAAGGTAAAGAAAAAGGAACTGAAGCAACTGGTGGAACAATATCACCCGGTCCGTCAGGTGGTGCCCTGTGCCGAGTACGAGGGAAAATGCGTGGAATGGCGCGTGGAACTGGGAGATGCGGACCGGGAAGTGGCGAATTACGTTACTGACAAGCTCAACGGCTATTACTGGAAAGGCTGCCATCTGAATGCCTATTGCCCCATATTCCAGTCATCGGCTGCGTAACCTGGCAACCAGGTATATCGCTCTCAGAGCGTAGGTCGGGCTGAAGCCCGGCCTGCGGATATGGGGTCGTCCACACTCAGGAATATGGGCAGCGGACTCACGAAAGTCAGCAGCGCTGTTCAGGCGCTTTGCTTCCCCATTGCCAGCTTGGTCTTTGCCTTGTGGGAGCCTGCGCCGACATATTGGTAGGTGGCAGGCACCAGCAACAGGCTCACCAGCAAGGAGAATGAGAGTCCGGAAACGATGGTGATGGCCAGGGGCTGAAGCATTTCTGATCCCTGTCCCCAGGCCAGCGCCAGGGGCAGCATGCCTGCTACCGTGGTCAGTGTGGTCATGAGTATGGGGCGCAGGCGCAGCCGTGCTGCCGTGATGATGGCCTGCTGTTTCAGCATGCCTTCCCGCCGTTTCAGTTCGATGTATTCCACCAGGATGATGGCATTGTTCACTACGATGCCAGCCAGCATGATCAGACCCAGCCAGACGGGCATGGAGATGGGCGTGTGCGTCACTTTCAATCCCAGGGCCACGCCGATGAGAGAGAAGGCGATGTTGAACAGGATAATCAGAGGATTGCGCAGGGATTCATACTGCACCGCCATCACGACCAGCACCAGGAACAGGGCCAGGCCCAACAGCTGATAGCCCGTTTCCTTGCTCTGTTGCAAGGTTTTCAGGCTGCCGCCTTCATAGATGCTGTAGCCATCCGGCAGCTGGATGTCATCCAGGGCGCGCTGCGCACGGCGCAGCACTTGTTCCATGTTGACGCCTTCATCCAGACTGGCGTTGACTTCGACGATACGCTGTTGCTGTTCACGAATAATGGTGGCCGGTGCCGGTTTGAGTTCGATGCGGGCCATGTCGCCCAGGCGCACCGCGGTACGGGGGCGGCTGTTGGTCATCACGATGATATTTTCCAGGTCCCCGGGGGTGGCGGCTTCCCGGGGGTCCAGCATGAGTACGATATCGATACTGCGGTCGCCGTCGGTCATGCTGCTGATCCTGCGTCCTTCAAGGGCATAGCGGACCGCCTTGCCGATGGTGCTCATCTCCAGGCCGTACTGCAACATCTTTTGCCGGTCAGGATGGATAGCCAGCTCCATGGTCACACTTTCATTGGACTGCTTGATGTTTCTCAGGCCTGGCACATCCGCCAGACGTTCCGCCATCTTTTCACCGATTTCTGTCAGGATGTCGAGATCCGGCCCCCGGGCCTGGAAATTCACATCATCATCACCCCGGCCCACACGCAGCCCACGAATACCCCGGGGGCGTATGCGTATCTTCACTCCCGCCAGTTGCAGGGCCTTGACCTGTTTGCGCACCTTCTTCACCCAGCGCGCTGTATTCATATTTCTGCCGCGGGTTTGGAGCTGGATTTGCAGGTTGGCGCGGTTGGCGCTCTGGTAGCGGGAGCGGCCAAAGGTGAATCCCCCTACGGTGGTCAGGACGGTTGCGGTTTCCGGCTGCTTCAGCACCAGTGCCTCCACCTTGGATGTGATGGCATCCATCTCGCGCACATCGATGCCCCGGTCAGCGGTCATGTAGATGCCGACCCGGCCGTCGTCGATGCGGGGAAGAAACGTCGAGATGGGCTGCAGCAGCTGATCCGTCGTGGTGGCCAGCAGCGCCAGAAATACCAGAATCACCAGCCAGCCAAGTTTGAGCAGGCGTGCCAGGATCCAGGCATAAGCATTTTGCAGGCTTTCCATGATCCGGTTGATGCGTTGGCGCAGCCAACCTTCGCGCCGGGCGGGAATGCGTGCCGCCAGGGCGGGTACCAGTGTCAGGGAAACCACCATGGATGCCAGTATGGCGGCTGAGATGGTGATGATCAGTTCCTGAAACAAAAGGCCGATGAGCCCCCCAATGAACAGGAAGGGCAATACCGCTGCCAGGTTGGTGGAGGTGGATGCGACAATAGCGGAAGTCACCTCTCCGGCAGCCTGGCTGGCATCATCCAGGCTTGCTTCGCCGCGGCGTTGGTGCCGGTAGATGTTCTCCAGCATGACAATGGTGCTGTCCACCAGCATGCCGATGCCCAGGGCCAATCCCCCCAGGGTCATGATGTTCAGGGTGAGATCCACCGCAGACATGAGGGTGATGGTTACCAGGATGGCGATAGGAATGGCGCTGCCAATGATCAGGGTGCGGCGTATGCTGCCGAGAAACAGGTACACCACCAGCATGGCCAGCAGTGCGCCGCTCAGGGCGGCATTGACCGCATTCCGCAGGGAGCGCCGTATATGATGGGCTTCGTCACTGACGGCAGTGATCTGAATGTCTTGTGGCAGCAGTCCCCTGTCACGTAAGGCCTGGAGTTGCTGGTTGACCTTGTCCACGGTGGCCACAGTATTGGCCTGGGGTTGTTTTTGAATGGACAGCTTGATGGCCGACTGCCGGTTCAGGCGGATGTCCATGCGGGGTTCCTCATGGCCGTCGATGACCTGGGCCAGCTCGCCCAGCCGCATGTCATTCAGACCCGGTGTGCTGGCGCTCAGTTTCAGGGGAACCTGTTCGATATCATGAGTGTTGCGGAAACGCCCCTTGGTCTGCACCGGAATCTCTGTCATGGTATTGCGCAAGCGGCCGCTGGCCACATCCCGGTTCTGTTCTTCAATACTGTCCTCCAGATCGAGGACATCCAGTCCATGGGCATAGAGACGGTCGGGGTCAGCAATGATTTGAATTTCCCGGCGCAGGCCGCCAGCCACTTCTGCGGCCGCCACTCCGGGAATATTGATCAGCCATTTTCCCAGGGTATAGTCCACCCACTCCCGGAGTTGCACCGGGTCCAGGGTTTGGGAACTGATGGCGTACTCGGCAGCGGGCAGTTGGGAAGGATCGCGTTTGTAGATAATGGGTGATTCTATGGTGTCCGGCAGAAAGCGTTTGGCGCGGTCGAGGCGCATGGAAGCATCGCGCAAGGCGATGTCGATGTCCGTGCCGTAGGCGAAGTCCAGGTCGACAGCGCTGCGTCCTTCCCGGGTGGCTGAACGTATATGGATGGCGTCCTCTGTGATCGCCAGCTGCTCTTCCAACTGCCGGGTGATGCGGTCTTCCATGATAGTGGCCGGTACCCCGGGGTCATTGACACGCACACCTATGGAAGGATAGATGATGTGGGGCAGCAGGTCGATTTTCAGCGCCTGGAGGGAAAACAGGCCCAGCACGACAGCTGCAAGCGTGAGCATGGTCACGGCGACTGGATGGCGGATGGACCATTCAGCGATACCCTTGCCCGGCATATGAGGGGCTTTCTTCATTGGCCCAAGTTAGCCCAAGGACAGGCGTTTGGCAATTGCCGTTTCAGCGGGAAAAAATCAGCAGGGCTATTTCGTGATACCCGCGTACAAAGCCGTGATGTAGTTCATCTGGGCCAGGATCTTGTCCAGAGAACGCACGACCAGTGAAGGGATGTAAGTATTGCCCTTGAGCTGCTTGCTGATCTTGAAGGTGTTCCAGTCTTTTTCCACCTTGGCCAGCGCATCGTTGATCTCCGAAGTGTTTTCCGGTGCGTTCTGCAACACGCGCAGGGCATCGGTAAATTGCACCACGGCTTTTTGCATGCCGATATCATACTCCGGATTCTCCAGGCCCCAGCTTTTCAGTACATAGAATTTGCCAATACGTTGGGAGAGCATGCGCTGCCTGCCGGAAATGTTGACGAGCTTGCCAGCACTGGTGCCAGAGCGATCCTGAAGGAGCAGGACAAATTTGTGGGCTTTTTTCAAAACTTCATCTGACATGGCCGCCAGCTTTTCAGCGTTTTCCTTGGTGGGTTTGGTGGTCGCCATGGCCTTGTATTTTTTCCACAGGGCAGCTACTTCAGCGATGGTCTTTTTCTCTTCGCTGGTGGCGGCAAACTCTTTGAGTTCAGCCAGTTGTTTGTCGAACAGTTTGATGGAATCATTGAGTTGCCTTGCTGCACTGAGCATGACTTTCTGTCCGACCAGTGCATAGGCCTTGACGATGCGCTGGGACAGCATGCGCTGGCGTCCCGCCTTATTGATAGCGTCGCCCATTGTGAGATTGGCCGCGGTCACGGTTTCAACTGTTCCCGTGGCCAGGAACAGAACAAGACAGGCAGCGGAAAGAAAACGCATGCTGATTTTCATCACAAATTATCCGTTGGTAAATGTTTGATACGATAAGATATACGCAAATCCAGATTCAAGACCCCATAGCTCAAAGTATAGGCCAGCAGCTTAGTACGATAGAAAAATCTTTGTGTTAGCAATCGAATCTATCGGGTATATGTCAGCTGATATAAACCTTGTTATACAAGGCATGATTGCGAGCTCGCGGAGCATAGTGGCACAGAGGTGCAGAAACAACATGACCTATGTCATCTAGCACTACGTTTGTTCTGAAACTGTGATGGGGGTATCCTTTTTCAGGTTCATGAAGCCGCGTTTGACCAGGATTTCCGAGCCACTGAGCCCTTGCAAAATTTCGACCTGCCCACCGAAGCGGTTGCCGCTGCGCACCTCGTGACGAATGGCGTGGCCGCTTTTAATGACATAGACATATTCCCCACGCCTGTCCCGGCGCAATGCAGTGAAAGGAATGAGCAGGCGCTGTTTTGTCTTGCCCATGAGTTCGACCCTGGCGTACTGGCCGGCATGAATCTGAGGTGGGAGTTCCTGCAGATGTATTTCCACTTCACCCTGGCGGGTATCGGGATCCAGGGTGGGGTAGATGCGCTGGACACTTCCCTGCAGAGTGGGGATGTAGGGAAGATCCACAAACACTTTTGCCCGGCTGCCAGTTGTGATGTCGGCAATGAGTTGGGCGGATGCTTTGATCCGCAGCAGCAGTGATTCAGGATCTGCGAGGGTCAGTAGGTGGCTGTTGCGCGATTTGATGTCGCCTGGCTCAGCCAGACGCTGGGTGACAATGCCGTCAAAGGGGGCTTTGATGATGGTATAGCTCAGGCGGGTTTCGAGGATCTCTACTTCCGCCTGGGCAAGTTCCAGATCTGTCTGCGCTCCGGTGAGGGCTTCTTCCGAAGCCGCATTGGTCTTGCGCAGGCGCTCCAGCCGCGCCAACTTGCGCGCAGCCATCGACCGGCTCGCGCGGGCTTTTTTCAATTCTGCCTGCAGTAGCCGGTCATCCAGGGTGAGCAGGATCTCCCCCTTTCTAACATGATCTCCCTCGTACCATGGCAGACGGGTGATGCGTCCTTCTTCCTGGTTGTACACACGCAGGATATGCCGGTGCACCAGTGTTCCAATGCGCTGCCAGGTTCTTGAGATGGGTTTTTTCTGAACCCTGACAGTTTCCACGAGCACGGGTGTAGGTTTCCGGGCGGTTTTGGGTTTGTCCGTGGAAGAGGGGCCGGCATCGCAGGAAGAGAGCAACACCAAGGCGAGCAACAGCAAGGGAAGCCGAACCCGATACCGGAATGCAGGGAAAGCTTTGAGCAGGCCGGAAAGCTGTGGCGGAAAGTTCATGGTTTGGGAAGCTCTGGCTTATCCTGTACGGCTACCGGTAATCGTAGTGTTTGACCTTGCGTTTGATATTCCTTTGCAGGACGACGGCTTCCGGTTTCCACTCCAGCCCTTCCAGGGGGATTTCCGGGTAGAGATCGTTGAGGGCCACCAGCCGCTCGCCGTTTTCATCGTTGAGATACTGGCGAAACCAGCGCACCCCCTCCACCAGGGTCATGATGTACATGCCATGGGCGACACGGTCGGCGCGTTCCAGGACAATGATGCAGCCGTCGGGAAATTCTGGTTCCATGCTGTCGCCCAGAACCTGCAGGGCGAAAGGCTCGTTGTAACTGCAGCCGCTCTTGTCCAGTGATTCCTCCACCGCCAGGCGCTCCTGTTTGCTATCATTCATGCTCTTCGTAGCAGGGACGGAAATCCCTGATTTTCAAGGGTTAATTCAAAGGCTTCAGTATAGCATGGTTCATGGTAGGGGGGCTTCTCCCCAAGTGCACAAGAATCGCCGGGACTGGCACAACCTGCGCAACATGCTGCCTTTCTTGTGGGAGTTCCGGGGCCGGGCGGCTTTTGCCCTGTTGTGCCTGGTGTTGTCCAAGGTCGCCAACGTGGGCGTGCCGCTGCTGCTCAAGCAGATCGTCGATGCCCTGGAGCACAAGCCGGAACAGGCGCTTGTGCTGCCCCTGGGCCTGCTTCTCGCCTACGGCGCCCTGAAGCTGTCCGCCAGCCTGTTCAATGAGTTGCGGGATATCGTTTTTGCCAAGGTGCGCTACAGGGCCATGCGCCGCCTGTCCACCCGGGTACTGGAACATCTGCACCGTTTGTCACTGCGTTTCCACCTGGAACGTCAGACGGGGGGCATCAGCCGGGATCTGGAGCGGGGTACCCGCTCCGTAGCGCAGATTCTCAATTACATGGCCTTCAGCATCCTGCCCATCCTGGTGGAGTTTGTTCTGGTCGGGGGCATACTGGTGACGCAGTATGACCTGGTGTTCACCCTGATCACTTTTGGCACCGTGGTGGTCTATGCCCTGGTGACCTTTGCCATCACCGAGTGGCGCATGGATTTCCGTCATCATATGAACCAGCTGGATTCTGAAGCCAACAGCCGGGCCATGGACAGCCTCATCAACTATGAGACGGTAAAATACTTCGGCAACGAGAGGCTGGAAGTGGAGCGTTTCGACCGCAAGCTGGGAGAATGGGAACACTGGGCGGTGAAAAGCCAGACCTCCATGTCCCTGCTGAACTTTGCCCAGGGCGCGGTGATTGCCATAGGTGTGACCTTCATCATGGTGTTTGCCGCCCGGGGGGTAGCCCGTGGCGGCATGAGCATTGGCGACCTGGTGCTGGTCAATGCCTTTCTCCTGCAGCTGTTCATCCCCCTGGGCTTTCTGGGCATTGTTTACCGGCAGATCAAGTATGCCCTGGCGGATATGGATCTCATCTTCAAGCTGCTGGAGCGGGAGCCGGAAATCCAGGATGCCCCGGATGCCCGGCCCCTGGCGCTGACCGAAGGCAGCCTGTCCTTCGAGGGCGTGTGGTTTTCCTACCAGCCCGAGCGGGCCATACTGCGGGATGTGGATTTCCAGGTGCCGGGTGGCCACAAAGTGGCTATCGTGGGGCACAGCGGGGCGGGAAAGTCCACCATCGCCCGACTGCTGTACCGCTTCTATGATGTCACCGGAGGCTGTATCCGCGTCGATGGCCAGGATATCCGCCAAGTCACCCAGGACAGCCTCAGAGCCGCCATTGGCATCGTGCCCCAGGATACAGTGCTGTTCAACGACAGCATTTATTACAACATTGCCTATGGCCGTATCGATGCCAGCCGTGAAGAAGTGGAAGCAGTGGCCGAACAGGCCCATATCCGGGAATTCATCGAATCCCTGCCTGATGGTTGGGAGACCCAGGTGGGAGAACGCGGCCTGAAACTTTCCGGAGGGGAGAAACAGCGTGTGGCCATTGCCCGGGCCATACTCAAGCGGCCACGTATCCTGGTGTTCGATGAAGCCACTTCATCCCTGGACAGCCGTACGGAGCAAGCCATACAGGAAACCCTGGCCCAGGTGGCGCAGCACCATACCACCCTGGTTATTGCTCACCGTCTGTCCACCGTGGTGGATGCGGACGAAATCCTGGTCATGGACAGAGGAAGCATCGTGGAACGGGGCACCCATGGCGAGTTACTGGCCCTGGGCGGAAATTACGCCGGTATGTGGGAATTGCAGCAAAAAAAACGGGCCGAGGATGACTCGGCCCGGAACAAGCAGGAGCTTCGATGAAAAAGGTCGAACCCGGCGTGGGGTTCAAATCATTGCCGGCAACCGTTGCACCACAGGCCGGACAGTCTGTTGCTATGAACCAGTTTACTCAACTGGCAGGGAAGGCAGCGCCATATGGCATTGGCAGCACCGATGATCATGCCGGTGAAGATCAGTGCCAGAAACACCTGGTCTATCCAGTTTCTGAGCATGACCCCTTCCATGCCGTATACCATGTAGGTGGCAATAGAAAAAATCATGGCTGCCACCAGTCCAATCAAAGTCGGTATCATCTTTGTGTCCTCCGACAGGATAATAATTTAACATATTAATCTTTTCTAATACATGGGCATTGATAATCCGCAATCAAGGACAACCGCCACAAAGCCCCAGATCTATCTGGTGGGTGGCGCTGTGCGTGACCGGTTGCTGGGGCTGCCCGTCGTGGACCGGGACTGGGTGGTAGTGGGTGCTACGCCTGCCTATATGCTGGCGCAGGGTTTTCAGCCGCTTCCCGGGGATTTTCCCGTATTCCGGCATCCGGAAACCGGCGAGGAATACGCCCTGGCCCGGAGGGAGACCAAGACGGGCAGGGGATACCATGGATTTTCCGTGGAAACCGGCCCGGACGTGACCCTGGAAGAAGATCTGTCCCGCCGGGACCTGACTATCAATGCCATGGCCGAGGATGAACAAGGTGTCATCATCGATCCTTTCCATGGCCGGGAAGACCTGGACCAGGGGCTTTTACGCCATGTCAGCAGCGCCTGGGTGGAAGATCCGGTGCGCATACTGCGCATTGCCCGTTTTGCGGCGCGTTTTGATCCCTGGGGATTCCGCGTGGCCCATGGCACCCACGGGCTGATGAAGCAGATGGTGGCTTCCGGCGAACTGGACAGCCTGCAGGGAGTCCGGGTGCGGCAGGAAATGGAAAAGGCCCTCGAGACTGAGCGGCCCTGGCGTTTCTTTCAGGTGCTGCATGCCAGCGGCGCCCTGGACGTACTGTTTCCGGCCCTGGCCCGGCGCTTGCCGGAGGGTGGGCATGGCCGGGATTCAGACGCCGAGCCTTGGCAGGTACTCGCCCGGGCGGTGAACGCCGGGTTTCCCCTGGGTTTGCGCCTGGTCAGCCTGTTGCGGTTTGCCGTGGATGAAAACCATGATCCAGAGACCCTGTCGTCCTGGCTGGGACTGGATCGTTCCACCGCGGCTCTGCTCAGGGAATGGCAGGCTCTGGCGGATCGACTGAAAACCCATGATCCGCAGGATGCTGGGGCCTGGCTGGCGCTGCTGAACAGCTTCAGGAACCGGAGAGAGGAACTGGAAAAACTCCTGAGCATCAGCCAGCCCCAGTCGGCCAATGAGCTGTTGAGCCGTCTGGCTCAATTCAGACAGGCGGCAGAACAGGTGCGGGGTGATGCGCTGCGGCTTGAGGGCTGGGAAGGCCGGGCCCTGGGCGAAGAGTTGCAGCGCCGCCGCCAGGCCGCCATTGCAGACGCCATGGAGAAAGTTTCATGATGAGCACAGGAAATACTGAGCTCAAGGAAGACACGATCACGCCTTCCATCTGGCAACTGCTGCGCACCGGGCGCCTGTTGCTGCCCCTGTGCCTGCTCTGTGTTGCCGCACTGTTTCTGGCAGGTCTTGCCCTGTCAGCCCTGCTGGATCGGCAGTTGCAGGGCGGTGGCCTGTGGCTCCTGGGTCTGGCGGTGGTTCTGCTTCTGACAGGGCTGGCGGCCACCCTGTGGCAGCTCAAAAGCCAGGTGCTCGGACCCCTTGTAACTCTGGAAGGCTCTATCGCACGCCTTTCCCAGGGAGAACCCGGCGCCAGCTTGCCCGACGCGGATACCGGCGTGTTTACCACTATGGTGCAGGATATCGACAGTATCAGTGAAGAACTCATGGATCTGTACGAGGATATCGACAGCCGTGTGGCCAGGCATACCACTCGCATGGCGCAGAAAACGGCCTCCCTGAAGATCCTCTATGACGTGGCAGCGACCGTCAACAAAGTGGAAGACCTGGACGAGCTGCTGGTGCGTTTTCTGCGGGTGCTCAAGGAAATGGTCAATGGCCTGGCCATCAGCGCCCGGGTGGTGCAGCTGGGAGGCAGGATGCGCCTGGTGGGCGCCATTGGCCTGGATGACCGGCTGCAGCGCGAAGCTGAACTGCTGCCCCTGGAGATATGTCAGTGCGGCATGCCCCTGTCCCCCGGGGATATCTGCTGTGAGCATGGTGGCCGCTGGTGCCGGGAACAGCTGGGCCGGAAAATGTTTACCCCGGAGGAAGTGGAGTTGATTTCTGTTCCCCTGGAGTATCATGGCGATGTATTGGGCCAGTATGACATTTACGTGGAGCGTCCCGGTGTTTCGGACCGGGAGGACATCCTGGAACTGCTGGAAACCGTGGGCAGCCACCTGGGTGTGGCCGTGGCCAAGCAACTGTCGGACGAAAATGCGCGGCGCCTGTCTATTTACGAGGAACGCAATGCCCTGGCTCACGAACTGCACGACTCTCTGGCCCAGACCCTGGCCAGCCTGCGCTTTCAGGTGCGCATGATGGAAGACAGCCTGCAACAGCAGGACATGGCATGCCAGGTAGTGGCAGACGACCTGGAGCGTATCCGCAATGGCGTGGATGAAGCCCACACGGAACTGCGTGAACTGCTCAACAGTTTCCGGGCTTCCATCGATGGGCGGGACTTGAGTGCCGCCCTGGAAAAACTGGTGCAGCGCTTTTCCTCGGAAACCGGCATCGCCACCTACTACCAGCAGGAATGCCTGCAGATGAAACTTTCTTCGACAGAAGAAATGCAGATGCTGCGCATCGTACAGGAAGCCCTGGCCAACATCCGCAAGCATGCCAATGCGCACACGGTGCGGGTATTGCTCACCTGCCGAGCTGGTTTTTACACCCTGCTGGTGGAGGATGATGGCGTTGGTTTCGAAGGCGCCGCCCGGGAAGGGCACCCGGGTGAACATATTGGCCTGTCCATCATGGAAGAACGAGCGCGGCGTCTCGGCGGGGAACTGCGCATTGAAAGTGAAGTGGGCGAGGGCACCCGGGTGGAACTGCTTTACCGCCCGGAAGTGCAGCAGCGCGATATTGATGAAAAATGGATAAAGGAGCCTCCGGACTGATGCGAATCCTGTTGATCGATGACCATGCCCTTTTCCGTATCGGCCTGCGTGAACTGCTGGAGCGGCGGGGACTGGATGTTTTGGATGCCGTGGGCGACTGCGAGGAAGGCATCCGCCTGGTGCTGGAAAAGCAGCCTGATGTGGTATTGCTGGATATGCGCATGCCGCAGATGACGGGGCTGGAGGTGTTGCGGACCCTGCGTGAGCAGGGACAGCAGATGCCCATTGTGATTCTCACCACCAGCCGCGTGGAAAATGATGTGATTGCGTCTTTGCAATGCGGCGCCCAGGGATATCTGTTAAAAGATATGGAACCTGATGAACTGATTCGTTCTTTGAACGAAATCGTTGCGGGACAGACCGTGGTGGCCAGTGAACTGACCATGGTGCTGGCCAAGGCAGTGCGTGGTGAAGAGCAGGTCCAGGCCGAATCGGCTATGGATCAGCTTACCCCACGGGAAAAGGAGATTCTCTGTTTGCTTGCTGAAGGCCAGAGCAACAAAGTCATTGCCCGCAATCTGGGAATCAGTGACGGTACGGTCAAGCTGCATGTGAAGGCTATCCTGCGCAAGCTGGGCGTGCACTCCCGGGTAGAGGCCGCCGTCATTGCCGTGGAGCAGCGCTTCTGCAACCGGGATGATTCAACGGGTGATCAGGGATAGGTCTTTTTATAGAGCGAAAAACCAACAACAGAGTGAGCATTGAATGAAACGTTTTCTGGAACTGGTTAAAGACTGCATGCACACGGTCAAGGAACTCATGCCCTGGGATCTGGAAGAGCGCATGCAGAAGAATCCGGATATTTTTCTCGTGGATGTGCGGGAACCCTACGAATATGAAGCGATGCATATCAAAGGTTCGTTGCTGGTTCCCCGGGGCATACTCGAATCCGCCTGCGAATGGGACTATGAGGAAACGGAACCGGAACTGGTGAGAGCGCGGGAGCGGGAAGTGGTGGTCGTGTGCCGCTCCGGCCAGCGCAGCTTGTTGGCGGCGAACTCCCTGCAGGTGCTGGGCTTCAAGAACGTCGCTTCTCTGGCGACAGGCATCCGTGGTTGGAAGGACTATGACTTGCCCTTGGTCGATGGCGAAGGCAATGATGTGGATCTGGACGATGCCGACGAGTACTTCACTCCCCGGGTGAGGGAAGACCAGTTGCGACCCAAGGACTGGGTGGACCCGGAATAGCGCCTGCCCCGGGGCCGCTAACCCGAATATTTTTCCAGCGACCGGGTGAAATATTAGGGCTAAAGTTGTGTACCGGGCTCCACGGGTGAGGTGGCACCCTGGCGTCCCTGTTTCTCGCCTTTGTACCAGGACAACTTCTCGTGCAACTGCACGACCTCGCCCACAATGATCAGGGTAGGGGGCTTGGGTTTCTCGCGCTCCACTACTTCCAGAATATTGTTCAGCGTGCCGGTGAACACGCGTTGCAGATGCGTGGTTCCCTGCTGCACCAGGGCAATGGGCATCTGTGCAGAGACGCCGTGTTCGATCAGCTTGTCGATGATCACCGGCAGGCCCATCAGGCCCATGTAGAAGACAATGGTCTGGTGGGGCTGGGCCAGCTGGTTCCAGTTCAGATTCATGCTGCCGTCCTTCAGGTGCCCGGTGACAAAGGTCACGGACTGGGCATAGTCCCGGTGGGTAAGGGGAATGCCAGAGTAGGTGGCGCAGCCGGATGCGGCGGTAATGCCGGGAATCACCTGAAAAGGGACGCCCTGTTCCGCCAGGGTATCGATTTCTTCCCCACCACGGCCAAAGATGAAAGGGTCGCCTCCCTTGAGGCGCACCACCCGCTTGCCTTCCTTGGCAAGTTTTGCCAACAGCTCGTTGATCTCCTCCTGGCGCATGGCATGACGGTCGCGTTCCTTGCCCACATAGATACGCTCGGCTTCCCTGCGCACCATTTCCAGCACGGGCTTGGCCACCAGGCGGTCGTAGACCACCACATCAGCCTGCTGCATCAGGCGTAGGGCGCGAAAAGTGAGCAGATCCGGATCGCCGGGACCGCCACCCACCAGATAGACTTCGCCCATGCCTCGGCTGGGAGAGAAACTGTCCAGCTCTTTCTCCAGTACAGCTTCAGCTTCTTCCATATGGCCGGAAAATACGCGCTCCGCCACGCTGCCCTGAAGAATGCGATCCCAGAAACGACGCCGGTCATCGGGGTTGGACAAAGCGCTCTTGACCTTGTCCCGGTAGCGGGCGGTGAGTTCTCCCAGACGGCCGTAACCCGCAGGAATAAGGGACTCCAGGCGAGCCCGGATCAGACGGGCCAGCACGGGGGACGCGCCACCTGTTGATACAGCCGCAACCACGGGAGAGCGGTCAATGACCGAAGGCATGATGAAATTCCCTGCATCAGGGTTGTCCACCACGTTGACCGGAATATTCTTCCTGTTGGCGGCCTCTGCAATAACACGGTTGGTTGCCGGGTCATCTGTGGCAGCGATGACTAATGCATACTCTTTGAGCAGGGAATCGGCATATTCCTGATCGTGATGAAGAATATCCCCTTTGTCAGCCAGGTTCTGAAGCTCCGGACACAGTTCTGGGGCAATGACATGCACTTGGGCTCCTGCTTCACGCAGCAGGCGACACTTGCGTGCGGCCACATCGCCACCGCCAATGATGGCGCAGGGCCGGGATTTGACATTCAGGAAAACAGGAAGAAAATCCATTGCTTAGTAACCGTTGCAAGTATCGAATGGTCGGTGAGCATAGCATAAGCGATTGTTTTGCATTGTAAAAACCGCACTATTATAAGCGTTTATGCTGTGCATACATTGATTATATGAGGATATTATAATATACTACATCGATTCAGTTTGCCATTGACCCGATATCGAGGTTCGAATGCAAGTCAAAGAGATCGACGTATCCGAGCTGAAAAAGCGCATGGATACGGGCGAGGATATTGTTTTGCTTGATATCCGTAGTGACGCTGAAGTGCGTCAGGGTATTCTGCCCGGCTCTGAGCATCTGCCCATGCATCTTATTCCCCTTAAGCTGCAGGATTTGCCCAGGGACAAGGATGTGATTTTGTACTGCCGCAGTGGCGCGCGTTCCTACCACGCCTGCGCTTTTCTGGAACAGCAGGGCATGAGCAACGCGCTCAATCTGCGCGGTGGCATACTCGATTGGGCGCGTCACGGCTATGAAATAGCCGCGCCCGCGTGAAAATTATCATCTGGTGCTTGCCTTTCTCTAAGAGTTAGAATATAAGAAAGCACTGTTATTTAACCCACAAACACTGGAGAAATCCCATGGCTGATTTTGATGAAGAACTCGACGCAAGTGGCCTGAACTGCCCTCTGCCCATTCTGCGCGCCAAGAAAGCACTGGCAGGGCTGGATACCGGCAAGGTACTGCACATCATTGCCACTGACCCTGGTTCCGTTAAAGACTTCGAAGCCTTTTCCAAACAGACCGGCAACGAACTGATGGAATCCAAGGAAGAAGGTGGCAAGTTCCATTTCCTGATCAAGAAAGCCTGATTGCTTGTCTGATATCTGAAACTGCGTACAAGCGCAGGGGAGAAGACGAATGGAACAGAAAAAGTTGGCGATTATCGCCACCAAGGGCAGCCTGGACTGGGGCTATCCTCCCTTTATTCTTGGCTCCACTGCCGCAGCACTGGGTTATGAGGTAGAGATTTTCTTTACATTCTATGGCCTGCAACTGCTGAAAAAGGATCTTGATCACCTGCGTGTTACCCCTTTGGGTAACCCGGGTATGCCCATGCCTGGTGGCATGGAAAAGTGGATGCCCGTGCTGGTCACTGCTCTGCCCGGTATGGAAGCCATGATGACTTCCATGATGAAGAAGCAGATGAAGGAAAAAGGTGTAGCCAGCCTGGAAGAACTGCGGGAGCTCAGCCAGGAGGCGGAAGTACGCTTTATCGCCTGTAACATGACGGTTGAGCTGTTCGATATGGAACCTTCCGACTTTATCGATGGCATTGAACTGGCGGGTGCCGCTCGTTTCTTTGAGTTTGCTGGGGATGCGGATATCTGCATGTACATGTAACTCATTGATTGAGAAGCAAAAAGCCGCCTGATGGCGGCTTTTTTATTGCCTGAAGGTATTGTTGGTGTTTCAGTTCAGCTGGTCGTACTCATCTGAGAAACAGGGATAGTCGATATAGCCTGCTTCACCGCCTCCGAAAAGTGTGGCTGCGTCCGCCTCATTCAAGGGTAGATTTTTCTCGAAGCGGTACACCAGATCTGGATTGGCTACAAAAGGGACGCCAAAAGCGACCAGGTCTGCCGCATTCCCCGTGACGGCGGCCTGGGCACATTCAAGGTTATAGGCATTGTTTACCATGTACGGGCCTGTGTAGCTGTTTCGAAAAGCAGCATAATCAAGAGTTCTCGATTGAGTGCCCATGTCTCCTTCAAGGACATGCAAGTATGCAAGCTGGCGGGTGTCCAGCTGGCCGATGAAGTAGTCGAAATGTTCTTGTGGGTTGGAATCCAATATGGAATTGAAGCGATTCTCTGGAGACAGGCGTACACCCACGCGATTTGCCGGCCATAGGTCAATCACGGCATCGAGGATCTCATTCAACAGCCGCATACGCTGCTGCGCGCCACCTCCATAGGCATCGGTGCGCTGATTGCTGCTGTCACGCAGAAACTGGTCGATGAGAAAGCCGTTGGCGGCAAGTATTTCCACGCCATCGAATCCTGCCTGCCGGGCCATTTTTGCGCCGTGCTGAAATTGTGCAACCACATCGGCTATTTCCCCGGTTTCAAGGGCGCGTGGCGTCACAAAATCCTGGGGGCCGGTATAGGTCAGGGCCTGCCCCTCAGGGCGTAGTGCTGAAGGCGCTACTGGCAGGGTGTTGTCCGGCAGCAGGCTGGGGTGGGATATCCTTCCACAGTGTTGCAGTTGCAGAAATATATGTCCGCCAGTTGCATGAATAGCTTTGGTGATATTGCGCCAGCCTGCAGCCTGTTCTTCTGAATATATGCCGGGGGTAAAGAAGGCGCCTACTCCCTGGGGGGAGACGGGGGCTGCCTCGGCAATGATCAAGCCGGCGCTGGCGCGCTGCTGATAATAGGTGGTCATCATGGGAGTGGGGCAGCCATTCCGGTCGGCCCGGTTGCGCGTCAGAGGCGCCATGACGATTCGGTTGGCAAGGGTCAGGTCAGCTAAATGAATGGGTTCGAACAAGCCTGCAGGCATGAGGCACTCCTGTCGTCTGGAACAGTCGGCACGGATGAACATCCAAACCTGCCAGCAGTGTAAGACGATTGCTCCTGGCGATCAAACCAGGCCGCGGCAGAGGACATCCAACAGGGGAAGGGGCAAGTACGAGAATACTGCGGATTGCGGGTGAAAAGCGATCCGGCTGAATTGCGTCGTCTCTAAACAGGATGTAGAAAAAGTCCCTCCCTGGACTTTTCAACTTTGAAAGAAGCGGAAAACGTGGGTTCCCGCTTCCTTCAGGCCTCTAGAACTTGTAATTCAGCTGGGCGCTGAAGATGTTCACGTCGGAATCATATACGCCGACGGCCTGGTGCCCAGTGCTGTGATCCAGGGCGTTCAGGTCGGTATCATCGATGAATAGATGGGAATAACCCATGTCGAAGCCCAGCTTGTCGGACATCTGATAACCCAGACCGACAGCTACCCAGGTGCGGTCGTTGCCGGGGATGCGCGGCGTACGATAACTGGTCTTGCTGATGGGGGTTTCGTCATAAGCCCAGCCAGCGCGGAACACCCATTTGCTGTTGGGGCGGTAAGTGGCGCCCAGGGAGTAGCGCATGTTGTTGTCCCAGTTTTCCGGTTGCACGGTATCGGGTTGCGCAGGGTTTTCATATTTTATGACCAGCTCGTCGAAGCGGCTCCAACGGGTCCAGGTGGCATCGGCGAGGATGGCCCACTGGTCATTAAACGCGTGGTACAGGCTGAGCGATGCGGATTCGGGCAGATCCACGTCAGCCGTGGCGTTGGTGTCGCTGAACAGGGGAATGCCCATGTTCAGGATGGCCTGGAAGCCGCTGGGTACGCGGAAGTCTGCAGAGCCTTCCAGGTTTTGCTTGACATGGGAGCGATAGGCAAGACCCACACGGGTATGGTCGGTTATGTGGATCAATGCGCCAATGTTGAAACCGAAGCCCCAGTCGGAACCCTTGACCTTGGCATAGCCATCAGATCCCGTGGGCACCATTCCGGCTGCCGCACAGCTGCCAGTTGGGATCTGTGGGATCTGGGCTTCGAGACCATAGCAAATGGTGCCGAAATCGACGTTATTGGAAAGGGTGGCGTCGATATACTGCGCGCTGATACCGCCGCCCAGGGAAACCCTGTCATTAATCTTGTAGGCAATGCTGGGATTGATGTTGATGGTGCGGATCTCGGAGCGTACAGCATGGTAGCGCCCAACCCAGTCCTTGTCATACTGGGTGGCCAGGCCAAAGGGCGCGTTTACACCCACGCCGGCGAACAGCTGATCGCTGAGCTGGGTGGAGAAGTAGAAGTTGGGAACCAGTGCGGTTTCACCACCGTCATCATCAGAACCTGACAATGTGCCGGCGATGGGAGTGCCGCCGGTCAAAGCCGGATTGATGTAAGAGCCGCGATTGCTGAAATCCGCGCTTGGAACGATGACGTGTGCCGCCAGTACTGCCTGGGTGCCTTCCAGTTCGGTCATGCCGGCCGGATTGAAAAAGATGGTGGATGCATCTTCAGCAACAGCAGAGGCGCCGGCAAAGGCATTACCCATGCCGCTGGCGCTGTTCTCGATGATGGCGAACCCGGCAGAATGAGCGCTGAAGGATGAAGCGGCAACCAGGCCACCGATCAGCAGGCCCAGAGGCTTGCGAATGGTTGTCTTGATCATGTTGTTTCGTCTCCCTTATTTGGAACTTGAATTTATGGTCAATGCCTTTAAGGAACCTCTGAGTGAATTCCTGAGCGTTCGCTGACCGGTCGAAATCTACCGTTTCTGCGTAATGAATCCTGGCCATTTTTCGGATGCCGTCAGGATTCATGCTTTGTGCTCAAGCTGCCTGATTGCCATCCGGATTCACGGAATCAGGTTGAAACAAACGCGAGGCGCATACAATTCTTGGCATATTGCCCTAAAGGCTATGTCAATTGCGGCTAAAAAGCCAGTCTTATCCAGATAAGTTTATTGGCGCTGCCCGGGATCCCGGGTGTCCTGGGTTCCCTGTTCAAAGGTGGTATTTCTGATTTTCAGGAGGCTTCCCTGGTGGCTCTTGACCAAACGCAAATGATTGCCGGCAATTTTGTGGCAAGCTGATGCTTTAGCAGTTTATAATATAAGCTGGATTTATCGCTGGTATTTGCGGCATTTTGGAATCTCGACCTTGAGCTGGGTTCCTGCAGTGTTCCGCACACCCAAGCTGCGGCATCAGAAACAGGGGAGCATTCAGTAACATGGCAGACAGAAGATTACAGGTTTTCTTCACCGTAGCGCGCCTGCTGAGTTTTACCAAGGCGGCTGAAACGCTGCACATGACCCAGCCTGCGGTGACCTTTCAGGTTCGCCAGCTGGAAGAATATTTCAATACCCGTTTGTTCGACCGCACCCACAACCGTATCAGCCTCACGGAGGCGGGCACCCTGGTCTATGGTTACGCGGACAAGATCTTCGAGCTCTACAATGAAATGGAGAATATGATCAAGGACATGACGGGAGAGATCAGCGGCTCCCTGACCATTGGCGCCAGCACCACCATTGCCGAGTATATGTTGCCTTCGCTATTGGGTGATTTCCGCAAACAGTACCAAGATGTGGTGATTCACCTGAAAGTATCCAATACCGAAGGTATCGTCTCCATGGTGGAGAACAACATCATCGATTTGGGCGTCGTGGAAGCGCCAGTGGGCAACAAGAATCTGGTGGTGGAAGAATGCCGTAGCGACCGCTTGGTGGCCATCGTGCCCAACGGGCATCCATTGGCCAGTCATGACGTGGTGCATCTGGATGAACTGCTGGAGTATCCTTTCATCTGTCGGGAAGAAGGTTCTGGTACCCGGGAGGTGATCGAGGAATATGTCTGCCATGCCGAGGGCTGCAAGGATGGTCTGAATGTTGCCATGGAACTGGGCAGCCCGGAAGCGGTTAAAGGTGCGGTGGAAGCCGGCATGGGCATCTCCATCGTTTCTGAGGCCACCATAGCCAAGGAACTCAAGCTCGGCACTCTGGTGGCGGTAGAGCTGGATCCCCCCATGGAGCGGCCTTTCTCCTTCGTACACCAGAAGCAGAAATTTCGGGTGCGCGTCATGGATGAATTGCTGCAGTTTGCCCGTGGATATTGTAAAGAAGAAAGCTGACTTTGTTTGCGCCCACGCCTCTCAATCTGCCCAAATCCCAGCGGCGTCTGTTGCGCCTGTACTCCGGGCTGGATGAAGGCCGCAAGGACAGCCTGCTGGCTTTTGCAGAGTTTCTTGCCCAGCAACAGGAGAATGCTGAAACACCGGATGCCTCCGCAACGGTCGAGGCGCAATCCCCTCTTGATATCCCCCGCCCGGAAGAGGAGAGTGTGGTGGCCGCCATGCGCCGTCTGACGCAAACCTATCCCATGATCGAGCGGGATGCTCTGCTGGATCGCGCCAGCAGCCTGATGATGGCGCACATGCTTCAGGGCCGGCCGGCAGCAGACGTCATCGATGAGCTGGAGACGCTGTTCAGTCAGCACTACCAGCACTACCTGCAGCAGTTTTCTGCCTGAGGGGGTGTCATGCAGCTTATTGTGCAATGGGTAAAGCGAACTTTCTCCGACCCGCAGCTGGTGGTGCTCCTGTCCCTGTTGCTGGTGGGGTTCGTGGTCATTATCACCATGGGCGATATGCTTGCGCCGGTGCTGGCCAGCATCGTTATTGCCTATCTTCTCGAAGGGCTGGTGGCGCCTCTGGAGAAACTGGGCCTGCCGCGCATGCTGGCGGTGGTCATCGTGTTCATTCTGTTTCTCATTTTCCTGGGGCTGATCATTTTTGGCCTCTTGCCGCTGCTGTCGCGCCAGGTCACACAGCTGGTGCAGCAACTGCCCAACATGTTGGCGGAGGGGCAGAAGACCCTGATGATGCTGCCGGAGAAGTATCCCGAGCTGATCACTGCAGACCAAGTACAAGAAGTCATCAGCACCATCGGCAGTGAAATCGGCAACATGGGGCAGCGGGTGTTGTCCTGGTCCCTGTCCTCGGTGGTTGGTGTGATCACCATTCTGGTGTACCTGGTGCTCATGCCCCTGCTGGTGTTTTTCTTTCTCAAGGACAAGCGCCTGATACTGGGCTGGTTCGCCAGCATGCTGCCCAGGGACCGCAAGATCGCCCTGCATGTCTGGCGGGAAGTGGACGGGCAGATCTCCAACTATGTGCGTGGCAAGTTCTGGGAGATCATCATTGTCTGGTCCGCCAGTTTCGTGACCTTCACCCTCATGAATCTGCAATATGCCATGTTGTTATCCGTGCTGGTGGGGCTTTCGGTCATCATTCCCTATATCGGGGCTACAGTGGTCACCTTTCCGGTACTGATCGTTGCCTGGTTCCAGTGGGGTTGGACAGCAGATTTCGGCTGGCTGGCCCTGGCCTATTTCATCATTCAGGCCCTGGATGGCAATGTGCTGGTACCCCTGCTGTTTTCAGAGGTGGTGAGCTTGCACCCCATCGCCATTATCGTGGCTATTCTCGTATTCGGCGGATTCTGGGGATTCTGGGGGGTGTTCTTCGCGATTCCTCTGGCAACCCTGGTGAACGCGGTCATCCAGGCCTGGCCAACACGGAAGGAACTGGACGACAAGCTGGCGGAGCAGGAAGCTGTTTCTTCATAACATGCGTGGCAGGCGCAGGATGAACAGGGTGCCTTTTTTCTCGTCTGACTGAACGCTGATCGAGCCGCCATGAGCCTGTACCAGACGCCGGGTGATGGCCAGTCCCAGCCCGGTACCATCGGGCTTGGTGGTAAAGAAGGGCTCGAACAGGCGTTCCCGGTTTTCTTCGGGAATGACCTCTCCCTGATTGTGAACGCTCGCCTGCAGGACTTCATCATCTGCTGCGCTGACATCGATAGTCACCGTGCTGCCGGGAACAGCAGCGTCCACGGCATTGTTCACCAGGTTGATGAATATCTGCTGCAGCCGGTCGGCATCGGCCACCAGGGGCAGGGACGGCTGGGCGCAGGTCAGTTTCATGTCCACCTGTTTTTCCTGCGCCCGGGGCAACTGGTTGTTTACCAGGTTTTGCAGGATGGGACAGATGTCAGTTTTCATAGGATTGAGAGTGAAAGGACGGGCGTACAGCAGAATATCCGCCAGCAGGCGGTTTATGCGCGCCATTTCCTGTTCTGCCAGATTCAGCCTTTTGCGCGCCGGTTCGGGCAGTTCCGTGTTCTCGAAATAGTCCAGAGCCATGCTCACAGTGGCCAAGGGCGTACGGATCTCGTGGGCGATATCCGATACGAACTGGCCGATGGCCGCCAGGCGGGCATGTTCCGCAAGCTTCAGGGTGCGGCTGAAACTGAGAGTGATAACCGTGGCCAGATTGGACAGCAGTTCCATGTGCTCGCTCTGGTAGGCATGGGCTTGGCGGGTGGCGAACACCAACACGCCGGGAATGGGGCTGCGTGAGGTCACGGGCAGAAAAATGGCATCACGGCGGCCCCGTTCGGAAAGCACCTGCAGGAACCGGTAGGCGGAACGCTGCAGGGCGGTTTCACGGATATCCGGAATATGCAGGGCTTGTCCGCGGTTCAGGCAGTCTTCCAGCAGGGTGTTCTTCAAGGCGAAACGCAGCATCCCCAGCTCCTCGGGTTCTCCGTCCGCATAGGCCCGCTCCAGCTGGATGTTGCCATCCGAGGATACGAACAGCACGCCCACCCAGTCCAGGGGCAGCAGCTCCGGGAAGCTTTTGGAAACGAACTCCAGGGTTTCGTCCAGGTCGCTGCCTTCCTGCAGACGGGTGGTAAGTTTGAACAGCGTGTCCAGGCGCGAGGCCAGTTGGTTGAATGAGCGGGCGATATAGCCGATTTCATTGTCCGTCTTCAAAGGCAGGCGGTAGCTGAAATTGCCGGCGGAGACCTGATGAAAGCCCTCCACGGCGGAATCCAGAGGGCGCAGAACCCGCAGGTAGAACCAGAACATGATGCCGATGGCGATGATCAGGGCCACGGCAAAGGAGGCGCGGATAATGATGTTGGTTTCCCGGGTGCGCTGCTGGATGTCGGTATCCAGGGCCTTGAGCAGGTCGCGGGTTTTCTCCAGTAGCTCCGGATTGCGATCGACGATCAGGGTGGCGGCCTTCGCCAGATGGGGCATGTCATCCGGCCCCATGGTCTTGTTCAGATCCAGAAGAAACTTCTTCCAGTACTGCTCCAGCTCGAAAGCGGCATCCAGAGTATTTTCGCTGAGCACCGGATTCATAGGTTCGTGCATCTCCAGCTGGCGCTGGAAATCACCGCTGGAGAAAGCCTTGCAGATATCGTTGAACTGTGCCGTGTTGTGCATCAGATCCTGGTAGTACAGACGCAGATCCCGGGTATAGGCAGCAGTGTTCTGTGGAGTGTTTTTTTCGTAGTTCATGGCCTGCATGGCCATGTGCTGGGCAGTGGCCTGCAGTTCTCCGGCCAGACGCAGCAAGGCGCCCTGGGTGCGCTGTTCATCAAGAATCCTCAGGGTGTGCAAGCTGAAAAAACTGAACAGAGCGATGAGCCCCAGCAGGGCCACGCCAATCTGAAATTTAAGGGTGTGGGTGAATTTCAAAAAAAACTCCGGTTTTCATGCACGGTGGCGGCCAAGCCAGTAAAATAACATTCCTTTTTGCCTTGCGGGCATAGTTTTGCCTGTATACAGACCCTGCCCATGGCCCTGAATCTTTCAGACACTGCAGAATTATCCAGCATCCGGGACTGGGTGCGCTGGGGCGCCAGCCGGTTTACCGAGGCGGGTCTCTTCTTCGGTCACGGCACGGACAATGCTTTTGATGAATCCCTGGCCCTGGTGCTGCATGCCCTGCACCTGGATCACAGCCTGCCGCCGGATTTTCTTGATGCGCACATCACGGCCAGTGAGAGAGAGCAGGTGCTGGCGTATCTGCGCGAGCGTATCGAGACCCATGTGCCCGCTGCCTATATCACCCATGAGGCGCATTTTGCCGGTCTGACTTTCTACGTGAATGAAAATGTGCTGGTGCCGCGCTCGCCCATTGCCGAACTCATCGAGGCGGAATTCTCCCCCTGGCTGGCACCAGGCGATGATCTGGAGATTCTGGATCTATGCACCGGGTCGGGATGTATCGCCATTGCCTGCGCCCACTACCTGCCCCATGCCCGGGTGGACGCTTCGGATATCTCCCCCCTGGCCCTGGACGTGGCCCGGGTGAACGTGGAGCGCCACCAGGTGGAAGACCAGTTGCATCTGTTCCGTTCTGATGTGTTCGATGAGCTGCCCCATCGCCAGTATGATCTCATCGTCAGCAATCCACCGTATGTGAGCGAGGAGGAGATGCTGGGACTGCCTGAGGAATTCCGCCATGAACCTGCCCTGGGGCTGGAAGCCGGTGCAGATGGCATGGATATCGTGGCGCGCATCCTGTGCCAGGGAGGCGCTTACCTGAAACCCGGTGGTATCATGATTGTCGAAGTAGGAGACAGCATGGGACACCTCATGGAACGCTATCCCCAGGTGCCCTTTATGTGGCTGGAATTCGAGCGGGGAGGCCACGGGGTCTTTCTGCTCACGGCCGAACAACTGAACGAATACCAGGACATTTTTCTGGAGGAATGTGACTCATGACCCTGCGTCGTGCCAAGACTGCCGAAGAATATATCGACTGGATCAAGAACGCCGTTTTCGAGGCCAAGGATCTCAAGGACTGCTTCATGTTCGAGATAGAGGACATGACCCGCTTTCCCAGCTGGGTGGAGCCTCTGGAAAAAATGATTAACGATGTGCACCAGTCCATGGTGGACGGCACCTACCATTTTGGCCGGGAGGACCTGCCATTCATGGATATCCTGTACCGATACGGCGACCAGATTCCTTTTCATACCCTGCTCAAGCAGATCAACGAAACCCATCGCAAGGGACTGGAAGTCGAAGAAGACGATGACTGACCACCCGCACCGGAGCCTGTAATGGAACAGCAACTGATATTGGATGACGCCCTGATCGCCAAGTACGACCAGAGCGGCCCCCGTTATACCTCTTATCCCACCGCAGTGCAGTTCCACGATGGTTTCACCGCGGATGACTACGCACAGATCGCCCGGGACACCAATGCCAGCGGGCGGCCCCTGTCCCTGTATTTTCATATTCCCTTCTGCGACACCATCTGTTTCTACTGTGCCTGCAACAAGGTGGCCACCAAGGACAGGAGCAAGGGGGATGAGTACCTGCAGCGCCTGTATCGGGAAATTGCCCTGCAAGGAGAGTTGTTCGATCGGAGCCGTCCCGTGGAGCAGCTGCACTGGGGTGGCGGCACCCCTACCTTCATCAGTCACGCGGAGATGCGCGAACTAATGCGCGTTACCGGCGAGCACTTCCAGCTGTTGCCGGATGACCAGGGCGAGTACTCCATCGAGATCGACCCCCGGGAGGCCACGGCCGAAACCGTGGGGGTGTTGCGCGAGATCGGCTTCAACCGTATGAGCCTGGGCGTACAGGATTTCGATCCCCGGGTGCAGAAAGCAGTGAACCGCATCCAGAGTGAGGAAGAGACCCTGGCGGTGCTCAATGCCGCCCGGGCCGAGGGTTTCCGCTCTGTAAGCATCGACCTTATCTATGGACTGCCTCACCAGACCCGGGAAAGTTTCGAGAACACCCTGGAGCGGATCATCGATGTCGGGCCGGATCGCCTGTCCGTGTTCAACTACGCGCACCTGCCGCAGATCTTCAAGCCCCAGCGCCGTATCGAAGTCAATGAGCTGCCGCCGCCAGAAGTCAAGCTGGAGATCCTGCACATGACCGCCGCCAAGCTGGCGGCAGCAGGCTATGTGTATATCGGAATGGATCATTTCGCCAAGCCGGATGACGAGCTGGCCGTAGCCCAGCGCGAAGGCACCCTGTACCGGAATTTTCAGGGTTACTCCACCCATTCCAACTGCGACCTGGTGGGCATGGGTATCACCTCAATCGGCTCCGTGGGCAACTGCTACGCGCAGAACCTCAAGGGACTGGATGACTACTACCAGGCAATCGACGCCGGGCAGCTTGCTGTATTCCGTGGCGTGCGTTTGAGCAAGGATGATGAACTGCGCCGGGACGTGATCACGCGCATCATCTGCAACTTCTCCCTGGATTTCAGCGCTGTGGAGAAACAATGGAATATTGATTTCAAAGATTACTTTGGCCCGGAGCTGGAACAGCTTGCCGGTATGGTCGATGATGGCCTGTTGGAAATCCGGGACAGCGGCATCCACGTGCTGCCCGTGGGCCGCATGCTCATCCGAAATATCTGCATGGTGTTTGATGCCTATCTCAAGGATAGCAAGGGGCAGCGTTTTTCCAAAGTGATCTGATGTAAGTCATTCGCTTTCCAGGGCGCTCATCGGGATTTGATCCACAACAAGTTTATTCATCGTAGTAACAGGAGCAGTAAGATGGTAAGGAAAAAAGAGGAAGAGAAAAAAGCCGCTGGCGCCAGAAAGAAAGCCGCGAGCAAGAAGAAAGTGGCAAAGAAGAAAACCGCGAAGAAGAAGATCGCCAAGAAAAAGCCTGTCGCCAGCAAGGTGGCCGGCAAGAAGGTTTCAAAGAAAAAAGTCAGCAAGAAAAAAGCGCCGGTCAGAAAGCCCCGGGTGAGCGACCAGGAACGCTATGAAATGATCCAGCGCCACGCTTATTTTCTTGCCGAAGCACGCAATTTCCAGCCGGGACACGAGCATGACGACTGGCTGGAGGCTGAACGCTTCGTGGACGGAATGCTGAAGAAATCCTGATCAGAAAGTTGCCAGGCTGGTCCACTGGGCCAGCCGGGGACCAAACAGCCAGGTCAGTATCATCAATGCGGGAACCAGCAGGCCAAAAAGCCGCACCGTGCGGCGGATGGCCAGGCTGGCGTCGCCCAGTTCCATGAACTCATCGATAATCAGCCGTCCCTTGATGGCGGTGATGAAAGCCACGCTGGTGATGATCCAGAATCCAGGGTGGGCATATTCCCCCATGAGCGCACTGCTCAGGGTCAGAGCCATAAGAAAAAGCCAGGAAATGGTGAGCCGTTTTCTGTTGGTCATGGTCTTTCCTCAGGGCAGCACATAGAACAGGGGGAAAATCATCAGCCAGATAAGATCCGTGGCATGCCAGTAGCTGGCAAAAGCAATCATGCCCTGATGGGCGCTGGCAGTGTAGCCGCCAAACCAGGTGCGCAGCATGATCCACAGCATTCCCAGCAGTCCCCAGCTCACATGCACCAGGTGATTGAAGGTCAGGTAGTAGTAGGTCATCTGAAAAACATCTCCGTCGCCAATGACGCCACGCTCCAGGTTCCAGCGGATTTCCAAAGCCTTCACTACCGGGTAACCGATTGCCGTAAAAAATGCCGCCAGCAGCCAGCGAAAGCTAGTTGAAGCCTGGTCACTACGTATGGCGAGCACCGCCCGGGCCACGAACCAGCTGCTGGTCAGCATGATGACCGTATTGGCTGTACCCGCCATCAGCGACAGCTTCTCCGGACCCGCATGAAACACTTCCGGGTGATTGACTCTGGCGATGAAATAGACCAGGAACATCAGGCTGAACTCCATCAGCTCGGCGAAGATGCCCACCCATATGGCGCGGTTGCCGGGAATACGGCTTTGGTTGGACATAGCCTATGAAGCGTTCGGATAGCACATATGCCCTAAGGATACCGGCCTGGGAAATCGTCCACAACTTTCAGTGCGTGCATCTCTGGGCATTGATAACACTTTTTGTTGATATGCCTCCCTATAAATGGGGGCGACGGGGGTATGTCAGGCTAGATGCTGCTTCCCGGGTGTGGGCATCCACTTGCCAATGATCTATGTGAGGATAGTGCTGTGGAGAATGAACGGGAAATACATTAAACGCACAAGGAAATATGTTACCGGCAGCAGCGAAGGTGTGGCACACTATGAATAAAATTAGTAGAAAAAAGGCCGGCACACGCCGCCTGGTTCTGTAGGTAGGCCCATAAAGTGCTGTTGACACATAATTCTCTTTATGTGACGGAATGGAGTTATCTTAAAGGAGATTGTTCCACATCCACCTTTCATGCTGAGTATTTTATCTAGATATCCAAAATGATAAATACAAAGAAGATTTGATGACTATTATAGTATTCATAAGTTCTATGTAATATTAGACTTGTCAGGGGCATGTTTATTCAGGTGTCCTATTGCTATCAGGAGAAGTTTAAATTGAATAGGGAATTGATTAGCGCTTTGGTTTTATTTTTGCTTGTCTTGTCTGGATGTGCATCAAATAATATAGAAAAAGATTATTCTTTAGAAAAGCATCCAAACGATGGTCTAATTGTGGTGTCAGTAACTAAAGATGGTGGTCCAGGATCATTAGGATATGACGTAAATTACTATATTAGTGATGCCAATGGTGATCCATTTGCTCATCTTATTGCATTTGGTTCCACCGAGCCATGGACAAAAGAAGGAGGTCTGACGATAAGAGGAGCTTTGACTGTGCTGTCGGCTCCAGAGGGGACGTATAAGTTGTCTGATTGGAGAATAGTCGGGGCGAATGTAATTATATATCCAAAGTATAACCCTGATCCAATAGAGTTTGTTGTAAAGAAAGGGGAGATAACTTACATTGGAAATATTCATATGCATATGATAACGGGAAAAAATATATTTGGTATATATATAACAGGAGGAGGTGTTCCGTATATATATGATATGTATGATAGGGATATAAGGTTATTTGTTGATAAATATCCTCAGTTTTTTAGTATGCCTGTACTAAGAAGAGTTCTTAAGCAGGGAATTTGGGCAAGAAGCCATGAAAGCACAATGCAGCTCAATCAAGTTCCAGTAAAATAGGTGGTTCTCTGCTATTAAATATTAAGTATCAGTGTGAGTAATATTAACAAGTGAATGATATGGCGAAAACATAGATTTGGATGGCGGCTATATGGTTTTACTGAATAAATTGAGTAGACTGGTTGTATTTTTATCGCTGGTGTTGGTTGGCTGTGCGTCTAATGTATATGAATATGACCCGAATGAAAAAGTGGAATTGGGAATTATTGTTAGCAAGGAATCACCTAAATACAAGGAGTTGGAGCGCATGAGGGAGGGTATAGAAAATGCCTCCCTGGCAAATGCGATTAGCATGTATGGGGTAGTAGGTGTGGTGGCTCATAAGGCTGGTATTGGTTTGCCGACGGACGTCAATGATTTTCAAACACCATTTACCAGCTATACTGTAGTCACGTCTTCAAAAAAGAAATATCTTGTTAAGGACAGGTATTCAGGGTTCAATATCAATGATTGTGTAAAGGTATTCATCAGTGAAGATAGTACAAAGTATCCTCTACGGATTGCGCGGGGGTTTGGTTGTGCTGATTCTCAATAGAACCAGTTGATAGAAGATGTAATAGAGGGTCTCCGCTCGTGATAAAGAATGATAGAAGACAGCATCAATTGATTGAACCAATTGGCGTCTCCTGACAGGATTTTGAAAAACTCCTTGCGTGGGCTTTTTCCGCCACGGAAGCAGAAAACGCGGTTTCCGGCTTCTCCTGTTTTCAACGACTTACAGCCATTAAAAAGGCTGGCACATCCTTGTGCCACACACAGGCTGTTCAAGAACGGTATTCTTCAAAAGCTTGCTGCTAGGAAAAGCCAAAGTTTCTACACCAATAGAGACGAAAGCAGCCTGATCTGCATTGTTTCCACGCCGCGACGGGGTCTTTCCTGTTATCCAGCATGGATATCGCCCACACACGGCCAGAAATCGTTCTACCGATGTTGGCAAAAAGGGTGAAATTCAGAATGGAAATGGGAAGGGGCTGCCCCTGGCAGGGATTGTATTGACCCGGGGAGAAATATCGCCGGCAGTTCCAATGCCCTGAACCCAGTGCTCTGCCCGGGCTTCGACCACCGCTTCCACCTTATCCAGTTGTCCCACCAGAGAGAGAAATAGTTTCTCGAAAGATTGGCTTAGTTCCTGCCAGGCTCGCATTACCAAACCGAGGCGTTGCAAAATGGGTAAGTGAGCGGCATCGATCTGTGTTCTGCCGATTGCTGGGAGGGACGTCGCTGGGTGGATGGTCTCCCTCTACTATGTACAATGTCGCTCCGGCGGGGTTGGTGGGTGCGATTGTCACGGAACAGGGAGTTATTCATTCGCCAGACGCAAAAAAGCCCCATTAGCACATGATGTGAATCCCCCTGAGGGCCGCATTCGCGTTTTGCGAGGATTTTCCCTGTGACCCGCACCCCGGAGGTGGAATTATGGTAAAATTCGGCCCTTAATTGTTTTAGCCACTCAGGCCGTTTAAACACATGACTGATTTCGCCAAGGAAGTCCTTCCGGTCAATCTCGAAGACGAGATGCAGCACTCCTACCTCGATTACGCCATGAGCGTCATCGTGGGGCGGGCTTTGCCGGATGTCAGGGATGGTCTCAAGCCCGTGCATCGCCGGGTGCTGTACGCCATGAGCGTGCTGGGCAATGATTGGAATAAACCCTATAAGAAATCCGCCCGGGTCGTGGGTGATGTGATCGGTAAGTATCACCCCCATGGGGACACGGCGGTGTACGACACCATCGTGCGCATGGCCCAGCCTTTCTCCCTGCGCTACATGCTTGTCGATGGCCAGGGCAATTTCGGTTCTGTGGACGGGGATTCGCCTGCCGCCATGCGTTATACCGAAGTGCGCATGTCCAAGATCGCCCACGAGTTGCTGGCGGACATCGACAAGGAAACCGTCGAGTTCATTCCCAACTATGATGAATCCGAAAGCGAACCGGCGGTTTTACCGGCCAAGATCCCCAACCTGCTGGTGAATGGCTCCTCCGGCATTGCCGTGGGCATGGCGACCAATATCCCGCCGCACAACCTTACCGAAGTGATCAACGCCTGCGTGGCCGTCATCGACAACCCGCAGATATCCATTGATGAATTGATGCAGTATGTGCCGGGGCCGGATTTTCCCACGGCGGGCATCATCAACGGCGCCAAGGGCATCCGCGAAGCCTATCGTACCGGGCGGGGCAAGATCTATGTGCGCGCCCGCACCCATTTCGAAGACATGGACAATGGCAAGCAGCGCCTGGTAGTCACGGAACTGCCTTACCAGGTGAACAAGGCCCGTCTCATGGAGAAGATCGCCGAGCTGGTCAAGGATAAAAAGGTGGAAGGCATCACCGAGATTCGCGACGAATCCGACAAGGACGGCATGCGCATGGTCATCGAGCTGCGCAAGGGTGAAGTGGGAGAAGTCGTGCTCAATAACCTGTTCCAGCACACCCAGATGCAGAGCGTGTTCGGCATCAACGTGGTGGCTCTGGTGGACAGTCAGCCGCGCACTTTGAATCTCAAGCAGCTGCTGGAGTATTTCGTGCGCCACCGCCGCGAAGTGGTCACCCGGCGTACAATTTTCGAGCTGCGCAAGGCCCGCGCCCGGGCGCATATTCTCGAAGGCCTGGCCGTGGCCCTGGCCAACATCGATGAAGTCATTGCCCTGATCAAGGCTGCGCCCAATCCCGCTACGGCAAAGAAAGAACTGTGCGCCCGTGTGTGGAAATCCGGCACCCTGGAAGACATGCTCTCCCGGGCCGGTGCGGATGCTTCCCGTCCCGACGACCTGCCCAAGGGTTACGGCCTCACGCCGGATGGTTATCGCCTCACGGAGATCCAGGCTCAGGCCATTCTGGATTTGCGCCTGCAGAAGCTCACCGGCCTGGAGCAGGACAAAATCATCAGCGAGTTCCAGGAGTTGCTGGATCGGATTGCGGATCTGCTGGACATTCTTTCCAGCTCTGACCGCCTCATGAATGTCATCAAGGAAGAACTGCTGGAGATCCGCGAGCAGTTTGGCGATGAGCGCCGCACCCAGATCATTGCCGACCGTCTGGATCTCACCCTGGAGGATCTCATCACCGAGGAAGATGTGGTGGTGACCCTGTCGCACCAGGGTTATGCCAAGGCCCAGTCCCTTGACACCTACCAGGCCCAGCGCCGGGGCGGGAGGGGTAAGACCGCCACCACTACCAAGGACGAGGATTTCGTGGACAAGCTGTTCGTGGCCAGCACCCATGACACCATTCTGTGCTTCTCCAGCGCGGGCAAGGTGTACTGGCTGAAGGTTTACGAGCTGCCCCAGGCCGGACGCAACGCCCGGGGCAAGCCCATGGTCAACCTGTTGCCCCTGGAAGAAGGTGAACGCATCAATGCGGTGCTGCCCATCCGTGAATACCAGGAAGACAGGTATGTGTTCATGGCCACGGAACAAGGCACAGTGAAGAAGACGCCCCTGACGGATTTTTCCCGTCCCCGGGCCAGCGGCATCATCGCCGTGGACTTGCGCGAAGGCGACCAGCTCATTGGCGTGGACATCACCGACGGCCAGCGCGACATTATGCTGTTCAGCAGTGCCGGCAAAGCCGTGCGCTTCAGCGAGAGCGCCGTGCGCGCCATGGGCCGCACTGCCGCCGGGGTGCGCGGCATCCGCCTGGACGAAGGCCAACGGGTCATTTCCCTGGTGGTGGTGGACGAGGGCGATATCCTCAGCGTGTGCGAGAACGGTTACGGCAAGCGCACTGCCATCGACCAGTTCCCCACCAAGGGGCGTGGCACCAAGGGGCTGATTTCCATCCGAACCTCCGAGCGCAATGGCCAGCAGATCGGCGCCATCCTGGTGGACGAAGATGACGAGATCATGCTGATTACCGATGGCGGCACCTTGGTGCGCACCCGGGTTTCCGATGTGTCGCGCATGGGCCGTGATGCCCAGGGGGTAAAGATGATCGCTTTGAGCAAGAAAGAAAAACTCATTGGCATCGCACGCATTGAGATGCTCGACGATGACGGCGAAGACGAGCCGGCGCAAGACTGAATTGTTTGTGAAAGAATGCTTGAATTCCCTCTCCCGCTTGCGGGGGAGGGTTGGGGAGGGGGTGATAAGGATTGACTTCCCCTCACCCTAACCCTCTCCCCAAGAGGGAGAGGGGATTGCGTGCTATTTGTCAGCCACTCAGGGACGTGAAAAAGTAAGCAGAATATTTGCATTGGCCGGGTATCGGTCGATGTAAAACGGGTTTTTGTCGGGTTTTGTCCCGACCTGCATTGGGAAGACTTGTAGGTCGGACTGCAGTCCGACAAACACCCTTGGGGGGTTGGGCTGTAGCCCAACCTACATTTGCAGCACTAGCAGGAACAAGAAATGTCACGAATCTACAATTTCAGCGCTGGCCCCGCCACGCTACCCGAAGATGTATTAAAACAGGCCCAGGAAGAACTGCTGGACTGGCACGGCGCCGGTATGTCGGTGATGGAAATGAGCCATCGCGGCAAGGAGTTCATGAGTATCGCGGCCCAGGCGGAAGCCGACCTGCGCGAAGTGATGGCGATTCCCGACAACTACAAGGTGCTGTTTCTCCAGGGCGGGGCGTCCACCCAGTTTGCCATGGTGCCCATGAATCTCATGGGGCGTACGGGAAAAGCGGATTACATCAATACCGGCACCTGGTCCAAGAAAGCCATTGCCGAGGCCAAGCGCTACGGGGAAGTGAATGTCATCGCCGACACAGCGACAGATTTCAGAGCGCCTGCGCAAGCGGATCTGAGTTTTTCCAGTGACGCGGCGTATGTGCATTACACGCCCAACGAAACCATCCAGGGCGTGGAGTTCCCCTATGTGCCGGATACCGGTGATATTCCTCTGGTGGCGGATATGTCCTCGACTATTCTGTCCCGTCCCATTGATGTATCAAAGTTCGGCATCATCTATGCTGGTGCGCAGAAAAACATCGGTCCCGCGGGCCTGACCCTGGTCATCATCCGTGAAGATCTCATCGGAGACGCCCCCGAGAGTTGTCCGGCCATGATGAACTATCAGATTCATGCCGATGCCGGTTCCATGTACAACACGCCTCCTACCTATGCCTGGTATCTGTCCGGGCTGGTGTTCAAGTGGCTCAAGGACAATGGTGGTCTGGAGGCCATGGCCGTAATCAACGAACGCAAGGCGGAAGAGCTGTATGCCACTGTCGATGCTTCGGATTTTTATGCTAACCCCGTGGATCCTGAATGTCGTTCCTGGATGAACGTGCCTTTCACCCTGGCTGATCCTGAGCTGGACGGCAAGTTCCTGGAGGAAGCCGCTGCCAAGGGCATGAAGAGCCTCAAGGGACACCGCTCTGTAGGCGGCATGCGCGCCAGCATCTATAACGCCATGCCAGAGGAAGGCGTGCAGGCCCTTATCGAATTCATGAAGGAGTTCGAAAAGAACAATGCCTGAACCTGTGCCGGGTGCAAGCCCGGCCTGTCTGATACCCTAAGCAGGGCTTGAGCCCCGTGATCCGATTGCAGTGAGCCGAACATGTACAAGATTCTGACCCTGAACAATATCTCAACCGCTGGCCTGGACCGGCTGCCCCGCGAGCGCTATGAAGTCGCCTCGGAAATTTCCCGCCCGGATGCCATTTTGCTGCGTTCCTACAAGATGCACGACATGGACATCCCGGAAACGGTGCAGGCCATTGGCCGGGCCGGTGCCGGCGTGAACAACATCCCCGTGGACAGGATGACGGAAAAAGGCATTCCTGTATTCAACGCCCCGGGGGCCAATTCCAATGCCGTAAAGGAACTGGTGATTGCCGGTATGCTCATGGCGGCGCGCAATATCGGCCCGGCCTGGAAGTTCGCCACCTCTTTGGAAGGCGAAGATGCCGATATCACCAAGGCGGTGGAATCGGGCAAGAAGAATTTTGTTGGTTTCGAGTTGCCTGGCCGCACCCTGGGCGTAGTCGGCCTGGGCGCTATCGGTGTCAAGATCTGCAACGCAGCTCATGATCTGGGCATGAATGTGGTAGGGTATGACCCGTCCATCACCGTAAAATCCGCCTGGAAGCTCAAGGCCGATGTGGAGCAGGCTTTGTCCATCGATGATCTTCTGTCCCGGTCAGACTTCGTGACTTTCCATGTGCCCCTTAACGAGCACACGGCGAACATGATCAACGAAGAGCGTATCAAGCTCATGCCGGACAATGCCATCGTGCTCAATTTTGCGCGTAACGGAATCGTTGATGATGAAGCGGTGGTGAAGGCTCTGGATGATGGCAAGCTCTATGCCTATGTCTGCGATTTCCCCAGCAATCTGCTCAAGGATCATCCGCGCTGCCTGACTCTGCCGCACCTGGGGGCCTCTACCCGCGAGGCGGAAGAGAACTGCGCCATCATGGTAGCGGATGAAATACGCGCCTGGCTGGAGGATGGCAACATAACCAACTCGGTGAACTTCCCTGAGATCAACATGCCTCATGGAGACAATCCACGCCTGGTGGTGGTGAACAGCAACGTACCCAATATGCTGGGGCAGATATCCACAGACCTGGCCGCAGCCGGTCTGAATATCGTGGACATGCTGAACAAATCCCGGGGCGATATTGCCGTGACCCTCATAGATCTGGAAGCCCAGCCAGAACAGGCTGTGATGGACAAGATTGCTGCCGTGGATGGGGTGCTGTCCGTGCGCTGCCTCAGCTGCAAGAAGTAAACCAGGGACCTGTGCCGGCCAGGCCGGCATCGTCCAAACCAAACCATGACGACAGAAGCAGAACAACTCAACGCCATTCGGGAACGCATCGACAGCATCGATGAGCAGATCCAGGATCTGGTCAATGCCCGTGCCGCAGCAGCGGCTGAAGTTGCGCATATCAAGCAAAAAAGTGGCGACGAGGTGGTCTATTACCGGCCGGAACGCGAGGCCCAGGTGTTGCGCATGGTCAAGGAGCGTAACAAGGGGCCGCTGGATGCCGAGGAGATGGCGCGCCTGTTCCGCGAGATCATGTCGGCTTGTCTGGCCCTGGAATATCCCCTGAATATTGCCTTCCTGGGGCCGGAAGGCACCTTCACCCAAGCAGCGGCCCTGAAACATTTCGGGCATTCCGTCACCACCACGCCCCTGGGCTCCATTTCCGATGTATTCCAGGAAGTGGAAGCCGGCAGTTGCCAGTATGGGGTGGTGCCGGTGGAGAACTCCACGGAGGGCGTGATCAGCCACACCCTGGACATGTTCTTCAGCTCACCCCTGCAGATTTGTGGTGAAGTGACCCTGCGCATTCACCACAACCTGTTGTCCAATGCAAAGTCACTGAAGGACATCAGGAAGCTGTACTCCCATCAACAGTCCCTGGCCCAGTGTCGGGGCTGGCTGGATCGTCATCTGCCCAATGTCGAGCGTATCGCTGTAGGCAGCAATGCCGAGGCCGCGACTATCGCCCGGGAAGATCCCCAGGCAGGGGCTATCGCCAGCGAAACGGCTGGAGAGATCTACAAGCTGGGAGTGCTGGCGCACAATATCGAAGATGAGCCGGGCAATACCACCCGTTTCCTCATTATCGGCCAGCAGGAAGTGCCGCCATCAGGCGAGGACAAGACCAGCCTGCTGATTTCCACCCGGAATGAAGCGGGTGGCCTGCATCGCCTTCTGGAACCCCTGGCGCAGCATGGCGTGAGCATGACCCGCATCGAATCCCGCCCCTCCAGACGGGGCATGTGGGATTATGTGTTTTTCATCGATGTGGATGGACACAAGGATCAGCCTCATGTGGCCCAGGCCCTTGCCGCTCTCGAAGCCCGGGCCGGGATATACAAAGTGCTGGGTTCCTATCCCAAGGCGGTGCTGTAACCCGGGCGCCGTTGCCGTCCCTGGCGTGGATGCCTGTTTCAGGCGACCAGGGAATGGAAGGACAGCCCACCATCACCATAGTCGGAAAACGATACACTGAAGTCCGCGGTAGCCACGGGTTCCTGCACCAGTTCCTGCACTTCTTCCGGCAGCTCTTCGGGTGATTGGTACAGGGTGAGCAGCCGCAGATGGGGGCTGTCGCTGTTCATCAGCAGGCGCGAGCAGATGTTCATGATCTCGTGAACATTACCAATCATGATTTCGGAAAAATCACCATTCTGAGCACACTCCTTAGCCGTTCCCAGAGGAACCTTGGTGAGGGAGGCGCCGGCAAACGCGGTGAAAGCATGGTCCATTGCACAGGTGGCAACGGGGGCATCCTCGTCATCCACGTAGAGTGCAACCAGTGATTTATTCCCGGGGCTGGCGTGTACAGGATTGCCGGGTGCGGCCTTCAGGCCACTCCCGTACATCATGGCCAGCATCTGCTGCAGCTCGATGGGTTTGGGTAGTGGGATACTGGACACGGTTCTTCTCCTAGTTGATATATGGGTTCAGCTTTTCCTGGAAGGATTCCGGGGTGAAGGGCTTGGCGATGAGGAAATGCGCGCCCAATTCTGCTGCCCGTTCGCGCATCTCTTCCGATGCCTCGGTGGTGACAAAGCCGAATTTCAGTTTGATGCCTTCGTCCTTCAGGGTTTCCAGAAGCTCCGGGCCGGTCATGTTGGGCATGTTCCAGTCGCACAGCACCAGGTCCGGGGTTTCCTGCTGGATGGCTTCCAGCGCCTTTGCGCCGTCGGCTGCCTGGGTGATGTCGTGGCCGCCATAGCCGGCTTCTCTGAGGGTTTTCATGACGATGAGGCGCATTGCCAGGCTGTCGTCTACTACCATGATGTTCATCGTGTTCTCCGTTGTTGTTGATCAAGAAAATCTGCTGTGGGAGCAGCGTGAAGCTGCTGCACGCGAGGCTGGGATGACCCGGTGCGCCTGCTGGCATCCTGCATGTACACCAGCGCGGGGGGGATCTTTTCCAGGGCCAGGATCTGTTCCGCTGCGCCACGTTTGACGGCAGCACCGGGCATGCCCCAAACCACGCTGCTGTCTTCGTCCTGGGCAATGGTTCTGGCGCCGGCTTCCCGCATTTCCAGCAGGGAACGGGCGCCATCGTCTCCCATGCCAGTGAGGATTACGCCCGTGGCGTTTCTGCCGGCGGCCTGGGCCACGGAACGAAACAGCACGTCCACTGATGGCTTGTGCCGGTTGACGCGGGGGCCATCGCTCAATTTGCAGTAGTAGCCGCTGTTGTCCCTGGCCACAAGCAGGTGGTGTGCGCCCGGTGCGATATACACATTACCCGGTTCTATTCTCTGGCCATCTGCGGCTTCGTGGACCTGCAGCCGGGACATTCGGTTCATGCGTTGCGCAAAGGCCGTGCTGAAACCGGGGGGAATGTGCTGGGTGATGACCATGGAAGGCATATCCTCCGGCAGTTCCACGAGTACGTCCCGAATGGCTTCCGTGCCTCCGGTGGATGCGCCGATGGCAATCAAAGGCGACAGGCCCGCTGCTGCTGGCCGTGTACGCCCGGCGGGTATGATGGCGTCCACGCTCTGCTTTTCTTCCACGGACAGGGGTGATGCCGGGTGTTTCCCGGCGGCGCGGATGTTGGCCCGGGCCGCCACCTTGACCTTGCGGATGATATCCTGGCCGACCTCTTCCAGGGAGGCGGCGAAGTCGCCCTGGGGCTTGTTCACGAAGTCGATGGCGCCAAGTTCCAGGGCCTCCAGGGTGACTTCAGCGCCCTTCGTCGTCAGGGAGGAAACCATGACCACCGGAAGAGGGTGAAGGCGCATGAGGTTTTTCAGGAAGGTGATGCCGTTCATCTTCGGCATTTCCACGTCCAGCGTAAGAACGTCGGGATGCAGTTTCTTGATCTTCTCCCGGGCGATATAGGCATCCGCAGCGGAACCGATCACCTCGATCTGGGGGTCCTGCTCCAGGATGCGCTTGAGCATGTTCCGCACCAGGGCGGAATCATCGATGATCAGAACGCGTATGCTCATGACTGTTGGTCTCCTGAAGTGGCTCAGTGCTTCTTCTGGTAGATGGATTGCCCGATCAGGGAAAACCTGTCAGTAAGGTCCATGGGGCTTTCGGAGTGGCCAATGAACAGGTGTCCTCCGTTCACGAGAATCCCGGCAAACCGTTCGAACAGCTTTTTCTGGGTTGGCTTGTCGAAATAGATGAGAACATTGCGGCAGAAGATCAGGTCGAAGGGACCCCGCATGGGCCAGGTCTGCATCAGATTGAGTTTACGGAAGGTGACCAGCTCCCGTACTGACGGCTGGATTCGTGCCTTGCCTGCGTTGGCGCCAGCGCCCTTCTGGAACCATTGCTGCAAGCGTTTTCCCAGCACCTGCCGGATGTTCTTCTGTTCATAGATGCCCGCGCTGGCTCTGGCGAGTACATCGGAATCCAGATCTGTAGCCAGAATGCGTACGTCCCAGTTATGGATGTCCGGAATATTCTCCAGCAGGATCATGGCCGCTGTGTACGCTTCTTCCCCGGTGGAACAGCCCGCGGACCATATTCTGATGCGCCTGCTGTCCCGGTTCTTCTTCAGCAGCTCCGGCAACAGTTCATTGCCCAGGTAGTCAAAATGATGGGCTTCACGGAAGAAGGCGGTGAGATTGGTGGTGACGGCATTGGTAAAAGCTTCCAGCTCGTCTCCCTGGCCGTCTTCGATGAGCCGGCAGTAGGCGGCGAAGCTGTGCAGCCCCAGGGCACGCAGTCTTCTGGACAGGCGGCCGTAGATGAGATCCCGCCGGTTGTCCGCCATGCGGATGCCTGTGTGCTGATACACCAGCTCTCTGAGGCGGTCAAAGTCCCGGTCGGTGAATTCAAATCCCTGTTGGGCCTGTGCTTGCGCAGTGTTTCTCATGATTGTGTCTCATCCATTGACAGTTCTTTCCTGATCCCCGCCAGTACAGCGGCATCTTTGAGGGCGGTGCTGACCGCCTGCCACCGGCAATGAATGCCTTTGTGGCTGGCGGTTTGCAGTGTTGCGAGAAGAAGCTGCAGGGATGCGCCGTCCACGCTTTTCACCTCCGCGCCATCCAGGAGCAAGCCTTGGTCCGCCAGAAGGGCTTTGCGAAGTGCCACGGCCAGATCTGGAAGCACTTCCAGACTCAGGTGTGGTGGCAGGGAAATACTGGACTCGACGTCGTTCATGGTCAGAATTCATCCCATACGTCATCGGCGCCAACTGCCTGCAGCCGGGGACGGGTTACAACCTTCTGTGTGGCTGGATCTGTGGCGGGGGAGTGGTTGGCTGCCGCCCCTGTTTCCTTCTCCAGTTCTTCCAGCAGGGAGACGATCTGGTCAGAGTAACGTTCCACCCGGTTGTACACGGATTCGGCTTTCCCTGTGTCTCCGGACTGTTTGGCCTGGATGACCTGCTTGATGAGGGTATGCATTTCGGCATGAATTCTTTCCAGTTCCTGCATTTTGCTCATGTTGCCGTGCTGGGGCATGCCGGTGCTGTAGAGCCATTTTCCCAGGTCGCAGTCGTGATGAGACACGGCTTCTTCCTCATTCATGCTCTCTTCGCCATCGAGGAAGGCGCGAAGGCGGGTTTTCCAGAGCTTGTGCCGGGTGCGGGCATTGGCGAAGTCCAGTTCTGCTGGCGCCTGGCGGTCAGACCAGGGACGATTGGCGGAGCGGCGCTCCACGCCGTTTTGGCCGGTACTGGCGCCTTCGGTCTTGAAGAAAGAGATCAGTTCTCCCAACTCCTTGGCCTGCTCGTCCATCATCTGGCTGGTCTGGGCGGCCTCTTCCACCAGGGTGGCGTTCTGCTGGGTCACCTCGTCCATTTGCGAGACGGCCTGGTTGACCTGATCTATGCCTGCATACTGCTCGGAGCTGGCTGCCGCGATTTCGGCAATGAAGTCATTCACCTTCTTGACCGAGGAAACGATTTCCTCAAGGGTCTTGCCGGACTGATCCACTAGGTCTGATCCCTCTCCAACCTTGTTTACGCTGTCTTCGATGAGTTCCTTGATCTCTTTGGCCGCCGTGGCGCTGCGTTGGGCCAGGTTGCGTACCTCAGTGGCGACCACGGCGAACCCCCGACCCTGTTCGCCGGCGCGGGCGGCTTCCACTGCGGCGTTAAGGGCCAGCAGGTTGGTCTGGAACGCAATGTCGTCTATCACACTGATGATGGCAGCGATCTTCTTACTGGAATCTGTGATCTTTTCCATGGCCGTGATGGTGTTCTGAACAACGGTGCCGCCGTCCACAGCCTGATTCAGGGTGATGCCTGCCAGCTCGCTGGCTTTGCGGGAATTGTCTGCGTTCTGGCGTACTGTAGAGGTGATCTCCTCCATGCTGGAAGCAGTCTCTTCCAGATTGGAGGCCTGAAGTTCGGTGCGGCGGGCCAGGTCGGTATTGCCTTCGGCAATCTCCTGGGATGCATGTTCCACGGCATCGGCGCTGGAGCGGATGCTGCCAATGACGCGGTTGAGATTGGAGATTGTGGTATTTACATCGTCTTTGAGGCGTGCGAAAGATCCTTCATATTCCGTGGTAATGCTCTTGTCCAGCTCGCCCCGGGCGAGAGCGCCGAGTACGCTGGCAGTGTCATTGATCACCTGCTCCAGAATCTGCATCAGATCATTCACGCCACGCCCGAGGTTTCTGTAGAAACCTTCCTTGCCCGCCAGGCTCACGCGCTCGGTAAGGTTGCCGATAAGCGCGTTGTCCACGATGCCCTGGATTTCCTGTTCCACGGCCACCTCGCTGGTGCGATCCAGCCATTCCACCACGGTGCCCAGACGTTCACCCTGGTCATCGATGATGGGATTGGCCGTGAGGCGCAGGAAACGTCCGCCCAGCTCGATATCGGTAGTGAAGGACTCCTGAAGTCTTTCCATCAAGCCCCGCTGATGAGCGGGATTCTTGTGGAATACATCGACATTGGCGCCCATGAGCCTGCTGCTGTCGAATTCGGGCAGTTCCTTGCGGATGTCCTCTTCCGCGTTGCGCATCATGTCCCTGACGGCATCGTTGAGATAGATAATGTTGAGGTCCTGGTCGGCAATCATCACGTTGGCGTTGACGCTGCGCAGAGCTTCCTGGACGCGGCTCAGGGAGTTGGCCTGCTGACGGATCTCATTCACTTCATAGCCCAGGCGAATCTGGGCGGACTGGATGTTCTGTATCAGCTTTCCCAGTTCGTCGTCCCGGTGGGTTTCAACCCAGTTGAAGTATTCACCGTTGGCAATGTCCTGCATGGCGGAAATGCCCTGGGCAATGGGGCGGCTGATATATTTCTTGAGTGCATGGACCGCGCCGGCAAAGAACAGGGAAACAGCGGCAATGGTGGCGGCAAGGATGTAAAGGTCGGTACCCAGGTAGGCCAGCCCGGCAATACCTACCATGGCGAGTACCGACACGACCAGAAGCAGATTCAGGTAACCGGAGCTTCCCAGGTTGCCCAGGGATTGCCTGATCCGCTTGAAACCGGAAGGACGCAGAGAAGCCTCGCCAGCGCGCAGTTTCTGGTACAGGGCCTCCGCCTGCTCGATCTCCTGGCGACTGGGTTTGGTGCGTACGGACATGTAACCCGTCACCTGCCCGTGTTCACGCATGGGTGTAACATTGGCTTTGACCCAGTAGTAGTCGCCGTTCTTGCAGCGGTTTTTCACGATGCCTATCCAGGGCTTGTCTGCCTTTATGGTGCGCCACAGATCCTCGAATGCTTCCGGGGGCATGTCGGGGTGGCGCACCAGGTTGTGATTGCGGCCGATCAGCTCCTCGGAAGTAAAGCCGCTGATCTCGATGAAATCACGGTTGATGGATCGGATGATGCCTTTTCGGTCCGTGGTGGAGACGATAAACTGTCCGTCTTTCATCACGATTTCGTGGTCTGTTACTGGCTCATTGATTTTCATGTTGTGATTCTCCGTGGAGCTGAAAATGTCTCTAGGTGGTCAGGCGGCGGTTTTTCCGCTGGTCAGGTTCAGTACGCCATTGATCATGAGTTCATCCACGTCGAGGAGGATGATCATGCGTTCCTGCATGGTGGCCAGGCCGGCGACCGCAGGCCTTTCGGCGGCATCGCCGATCTGGGGCGCCGGCTGTATGTCGGTGTTCATGATGTTGTGCACCTCGGATACAGCGTCCACTACCATGCCGACGGTGCGCTGAACGCCATCGTTGTCCCCGGCCTTGACCACGATAATGACTGTGGTCGGTCCCCGGCGTGTGGTGGGGAGTCCAAAATGGCTGCGTAACTCAATGATGGGAACAACGGTACCCCGCAGGTTGATAACGCCCAGGATGCTGTCCGGGGTGTTGGGCATGGGTGTCACTTCGCTCCAACCACGAATTTCCTGCACTTTGAGGATGTTGATGCCGTACTCTTCCCCTGCCAGGCAGAAGGTAAGATATTGATCCGTTCCCTGTTCGGGTTGCATGTCTGCATCGGTTTTCTGTGCTGTATTGCTGTTCATGGAAGCTCAGACCTCGGCTAAGAAGCGACAGCCAGTGCTGCCGGTTGGTTTCCTTTCATGTGAAACAGATGAATGAGTCCGGGGATGTCCAGGATCAGGGCCACTCTGCCATCCCCCAGGATCGTGGCCCCGGAGACCCCGTCGAGCTGTTGGAAGTTGGTTTCCAGACTTTTGATCACCACCTGCTGCTGCCCCTGCAGCCTGTCCACAAACAGGCCAGCGTGTTGCCCTTCAGCTTCCACGACCACGAGCAGACCCTGTTCCAGATCATGGGTGCCTCCTGAGTTGCCCAGCAGGTTATTGAGACGGATGATGGGGATGTACTCGTCGCGGAACCGGTACAGTTCGGCGGCGCCGGCCATGCGTTGCAGGTTCTCCTGCCGGATCTGCAGGGATTCGACAATGGAGATCAGGGGCAGAATGTAGGTATCCCCACCAATAGTGGCCAGCTGGCCATCGAGAATGGCCAGTGTCAGGGGCAGACGGATCACCACGGTGCTGCCCTGGCCCTCGTGGGAGTGAATGCTGACAGTACCGCCCAGATCGTTGATGTTGCGTTTGACCACATCCATGCCCACGCCCCGGCCGGACAGGTCGCTGACCTTGTCGGCGGTGGAAAAGCCCGGCTGAAAGATCAGATTGTCAATGCGTTCGCCGGACAGTTCTTCCTTGTCGCTGATCAGGCCGTTCTCCAGGGCTTTTTCGAGGATTTTTTTTCGGTTCAACCCGGCGCCGTCGTCGGAAATGCGGATAACGATATTGCCACTCTCATGCTGGGCGCTGAGCTCCAGGCGTCCCTGTTCAGGTTTGCCGGCTGCTTTTCTTGCCTCTGGCGTTTCCAGTCCGTGATCCAGGGAATTACGCACCAGGTGCACCAGGGGATCGCCGATCTTTTCCAGAACCGTCTTGTCCACCTCGGTCTGTTCACCGGTCAGAACCAGGTCAACGTCTTTTCCCATCTTGTTGCACAGATCCCGCACCAGCCTGGGGAAGCGGTTGAAGGCGACGCTGATGGGCAGCATGCGTATCTGCAGCATGTTTTCCTGGAGCTCACGGGTATTGCGCTCCAGCTGGGCCAAGCCGGTAAGAAGCGCCTCTGATTCCGGCCCCCCCTGTTGTACGAGACTTGCGCCTACCTGGTTTAGCATGGACTGCGTGATCACCAGTTCCCCCACCAGATTGATGAGCAGATCCACTTTCTCTATGGACACCCGTATGGAACTGCTTTCACGGCTAGTTTTGGTTTCCTTGGTTGCTGCGACCGGCTTTTTTTCCACGATGGGTGGTGAAGCGGGCTCAGAAGATGGAACGGAGGCAACCGGCGCGGATGCCGGTGTTGTGTCCGGTTTGGTTTCCATGGGGTGGATTTCCAGACTGCAGTTGTTTTCCACCCAGATGAAAGCTTCGCGAATCTGTTCCTCGGTGATGTCGCCTTTCAGTGTGGCTTCCCATTGCAGGTAGCAGGTCGTGGGATCCATGTCGTCCAGAGGGGGCAGTTTTCCGGAATCTGTAACGACAGTCAGTTCACCCAGTTCCGCCAGAGCCTCGAGTATGCGCAGGGGATCGTTACCTTCGCGGTATAAGTCTGCGCAGGGAGCAAAACGGATTTTCCAGCAGGAAATCTCCGAGGTTTGTTCAGGGGTGGGCGATGCTTCTTGGGTGGCTTTGTCCCTGGTGGTGGGGGAATCCGTTTTCAGGGCATTTTCCAGGGCGGTCTTGAGTTCTGCTATGCGACTCTCGTCTGGTACCTGGTCGTCAGCAAGTCCCTCCACCATTTCCTTGAGCAGATCCACCGAGGCAAGAAGCAGATCCACGGTTTCCCTGTCCACCTGGCGGGAACCGTTGCGCAACTCATCAAGCAGGGTTTCCATGACATGGGTGAACCCGGAGATATGCTCGAAACCAAAGGCGGCGCTGCCACCCTTGATGGAATGGGCGGCGCGGAAAATGGTGTTGATCTCTTCCAGATCCGTGCCTGCGTCCAGATTCAGCAAGCCCGACTCCATGACCTCCAGGCCCTCGAAGCACTCTTCGAGAAAGACGTCGAGAAATTCTGATAGATCCATGGACATAGAGGAAAACCCGTTGCCGTTTTGCCGCCCATGCGGCTGTTTTTCTGGTTACGGGATTCATCGGCGAAACCTGGGAGAACTTAAGAAAGCTCTGATCAATTCATGACACGGTATCTGAAGGTCATGTGGCCCTTGCTTGTAAATGTTCGCTGGCCTGGTGTAATTTCCGGAGTCAGGAGCCTGTGCATGCTCTTTATGGGAACGACAAATGTTTGCAGGGCTTGGCTGATGATTCAGCGCAGTCTTTGCGCCACCAGGTTTCTACCGGAATGCTTGGCGTCATAGAGAAGCTGATCTGCATCTTCATAGACTTCCTTGAAATCAAGCCTACGAGTTTTCATGGACAGCAGTCCGGCGGATACAGTAAGTACGCCAGCCGCGCCTTTGTACACATGGGGGATGGAGAGCGCTTCCACATCCTTTCTAATGCCTTCGACCTGCTTCAATGCTTCTGCCTCGTTGTTCGAGGTAAACAGAATACAGAACTCTTCGCCGCCAATACGGAAGACATGCGGGCTGTGTGTCTGCAGGCGTCTCAGTATTACAGCGGCCACCTCTTTGAGGGCTTCATCCCCTGTTGGATGTCCGTAGGTATCGTTGAAGGGTTTGAAGTGATCGATATCGAAGATGGCAAAATTGAGCAATATCCCATCCTCCCTGGGCGCCAGGAGGAGGCTGGGATATACCTCGTCAAACTTCCTGCGATTGAAGAGGCCTGTCAGGCTGTCGAGGTAGGAAATAGATTCCAGTTCGGTATTTTGTTTTTCCAGCTTGGTGTGGCTGGCCTCAAGGCTGGTGATATCCAGCATGATTCCCACGATGCCGGCTACCTCGCCGCTCTCGCTCATGATCGTGGACTTGTAAAACTGATAGATCCGGTTGATGCCATCGGAACACAGGACTTCACTCTTATAGACCTGGGTGCCTGGGTTATCCAGTAGAGCCTTGTCTTTTTTGCGGTATATCTCCGCCAGTTCCACAGGAATTTCCTCAGGCAGATCGAACAGTGATTTTCCCAGTATCTGTTGCCTGTCCAGACCCAGTATTTCACGGGAGAAGGCTTCATTGCAGTGCCTGTATACGCCCTCGCAGTCCTTAAAGAAAATGGGGCTGGGGATGGTGTTGAGCAGTATTTTCAGGAACTGTTGTTCCTGGAACAACTGATTGCTGAGGGTATCCACGATACTGGCCCTGGTTTCCAGGCGCCTGATGGTTTCCTTGAGTTCCTGATATTCAGTCTTATGGGGCATGGCGTTCTTTGGCCGACGAGGTGTTTTTCCCCAGTGTAGACGAGAAAGCGGAGCGCCACCCTGCTGTTTTTCCAGGTTGAACCCTGAACAGTCCTGTCATGCCATGAGCAGCCACGGGGGTTTCAGGTTAGAATAAGCGGCCTGATTTCTGGATATTCTTCGGATCATGACCGATTTCTCATCATTTACCGCACCGGGTATCGATGCTTTGCATCCTTATGTGCCGGGAAAACCCATCGAAGAGCTGGAACGGGAGTTGGGGCTTTCCCATACCATCAAGCTGGCGTCCAATGAAAACCCCCTGGGCCCCAGCCCCAAGGGCCGGGATGCCGCCATGGAGGTTTTGGGGGATATCCATCAGTATCCAGACGACAGCGGTTTTCGTCTGAAGAAAAAACTGGCAGCCCGGACAGGCCTGCAAGCCGATAGGATCGTTCTGGGCGCTGGCTCTTCCGATGTCATCGACCTGGTGGCCAGGACCTTTCTTGCGCCGGGCAGTAATGCCGTGTTCTCACGCTACAGTTTTGCCATGTACCCTATCTATACTACGGCTGCCGGGGCGCAGTGCCGGGTGGCGGAAGCCCTGCCTCCGGATCATGGGGAGATGCCCTACGGCCATGATCTGGAGAAAATGGCGGCTCAGGTGGATGAAAACACCCGGGTGGTGTTCATTGCCAACCCCAACAATCCCACCGGCACCTGGCTGAGCAAGACAGCCTTGTATGGCTTTCTCAGGGAACTGCCAGCCCAGGTCGTGGTGGTGCTGGACGAGGCCTACACGGAATATGTTTCGGAGGCGGATTTCCCCAATGGTGTGGACTGGCTGGACGAATTCCCCAACCTCATGGTCACCCGTACCTTTTCCAAGATCTACGGCCTCGCGGGGTTGCGCGTGGGGTACGGCATGGCGAGCCGTGAGCTGATTGCCCTGGTGAGCCGGGTGCGTCATCCCTTCAACGTAAGCCTGCCAGCCTTGGCTGCTGCGGAAGCTGCCCTGGATGACCGGGCCTTTCTGGATCTTAGCGGGGATAACAATGCCCGGGGTCTGGCGCAGCTGGGGTCGGCTTTCGATGCCATGGGTTTGGCGCATATTCCTTCCGTGGGTAATTTCATTACGGTCGATATGCAGCAGGATGCTGGCCAGGTTTATGAGGAACTGCTGGCCAAAGGCGTCATCGTGCGTCCCGTGGCCAATTACGGACTGCCCCGGCATCTTCGCATCACCGTAGGAACAGCCGATGAGAACCAGCGCGTACTCCAGGCGCTGGAGCAGGTGCTGGCGTCATGAAAATCCGCAAGCTGGCGATCATCGGGGTGGGTCTTATTGGCGGGTCCCTGGCCCGGGCTTTACGCAAGGCTGGGGTTGTTGAGGAAATCATCGGCTGTGGCCGTGGCCGGGAAAACCTGGAAAAAGCGGTGGAACTGGGGGTCATTGACCGCTATACCCATGACATTGGTGAAGCGGTTCAAGGCGCCGACATAGTGTTTCTCGCCGTACCTCTGGGCGCCATGAAGGCGGCTTTTACGGCCATGAAACCGCATTTGCTGGAGACGGCGCTGATCACTGACGGCGGCAGTTGCAAAGGCAGTGTGGTGGCGGATGCCCGGGAAGTGTTTGGTGAGGTGCCGGCCAACCTGGTGCCCGGCCATCCCATTGCGGGCACAGAAAGAAATGGTGTGGAAGCTTCTTTTGCAGAACTCTATGAAAACCGCCGGGTGATCCTGACGCCGCATGCCGGCAATACGCCGGAAGCGGTGGCCCGGGTGCGCAACATGTGGGAAGCCTGTGGCGCCGAGGTCAGCGAGATGTCTGTGGTGCACCATGACGAAGTGCTGGCCGCCACTTCTCATCTGCCTCACATGCTGGCCTTTGGTCTGGTGGATACCCTGGCGCGCATGAAAGAGAATGACGAGATATTTCGTTACGCCGCCGGGGGGTTCCGTGATTTTACCCGTATCGCCTCCAGTAATCCCGTCATGTGGCGGGATATCTGCGTGGCCAATGCGCCGGCCCTGAGCCGGATGCTGTCGGCTTTTGCGGAGGAAATGAATGAACTGGCGCAAATCATTGCGGCAGGTGATGGTGATCACCTGCTGGAAGTGTTTTCCCGCGCCAAGGAGGCCCGTGACCGCTATGTGGACGGGCTGCAGACTGAACAATCCAGCGAGTAGATAACCTTGTCTCTTATGAATACCCGATTTCATGTCCGCCCGGGCGGAGCGCTGAAGGGGAAGCTGCGGGTTCCCGGCGATAAATCCATTTCCCATCGTTCCATCATGCTGGGTTCCCTGGCCGAGGGTGTCACTCATGTCAGTGGTTTCCTCGAAGGTGAGGACAGCCTGGCCACCCTGAATGCTTTCCGCCGTATGGGGGTGCGTATCGAGGGACCGGATCAGGGCCGGGTTGTCATTCACGGCACAGGTATGCATGGCCTGCGGGCTCCGGATGCGCCCCTGGATCTGGGCAATTCCGGAACCTCCATGCGTTTGCTGGCAGGGCTTCTGGCGGGGCAGGGACTGGATCTTACATTGGCAGGGGATGCTTCATTGTCCGGCCGCCCCATGCGCCGGGTTACCGATCCCCTGGCTCTCATGGGCGCCAGGGTGGAGACGACGGAAGCAGGTACGGCGCCTTTGCATATCAGACCTGTGCCTGCCCTGAAAGCTATAGAATATGAAATGCCTGTGGCTAGCGCCCAGGTGAAATCCTGCATACTCCTGGCTGGTTTGTATGCCCAGGGGGTGACTTGTGTCACCGAACCGGCGCCCACCCGGGATCACACGGAACGCATGCTGCAGGGTTTCGGTTATGAACTGAAACGAGAGGGGAGCACAGTCTGCCTGGAAGGTGGTGGCAAGCTTACGGCCTGTGATATTGACGTGCCTGCGGACATTTCCTCAGCAGCATTTTTCCTCGTGGGGGCCAGTATTGCGCCGGGATCGGATCTGATCCTGGAGCACGTGGGCATGAACCCCACCCGGGACGGGGTGATCAACATCTTGCGCCTCATGGGGGCGGATATCGAAGTGAGCAACGAGCACAGCGTGGGGGGCGAGCCGGTAGCGGACCTACGGGTGCGCCATGCGCCACTGAAAGGTATTCATATTCCCGAGGATCAGGTGCCCCTGGCCATCGACGAGTTTCCCGCCCTGTTCGTGGCGGCGGCCTGCGCCGAGGGTGAGACGGTGCTCACTGGCGCCGAGGAGCTGCGGGTCAAGGAATCAGACCGTATTCAGGTCATGGCGGATGGGCTGCAGGCGCTGGGAGTGAACGCCCGGCCCATGCCGGATGGCATGGTCATCCAGGGCGGTGGCCTGCAGGGCGGTGAAGTGGACAGCCATGGTGATCACCGGATCGCCATGTCCTTTGCCATGGCGGCCCTGCGTGCGGATGGGGATATCCACATCCATGACTGCGCCAATGTGAATACCTCTTTTCCGGATTTCGTTTCCCTGGCAGCCGGTGCCGGGCTATCCGTCGAGGCGACCGATGCCTGAGATCCCCATTCTTGCCATCGACGGCCCCAGCGGCTCCGGCAAAGGTACTGTGGCTGCCCGGGTGGCCGATGCCCTGGGATGGCATATTCTCGATTCCGGCGCCCTGTACCGTCTTGTGGGGCTGGCTGCCCTCAAGTCGGGGGTAAATCTTAATGATCATGCTGCCGTGGCGGAGATCGCCCGGCACCTGCCGGTGCGTTTCGAGTCCGGCAAGGTCTTCCTGGGTGATGAGGACGTTTCCCTGGAGATTCGCACGGAAACCGCCGGCAACAATGCTTCCAAAGTAGCCGCCATTCCTGAAGTGCGCGCTGCCCTGCTGGAGTGGCAGCGCAGTTATGCCCGTCCCCCCGGGCTGGTGGCGGATGGCCGGGATATGGGGACAGTGGTTTTTCCGCAGGCTGCGGTGAAAATATTCCTGGATGCCAGTGCCGAAGAGCGCGCCCGCCGCCGGTATAAGCAGTTGAAGGATAAGGGAATGGATGTTAACCTACCCGGTCTCATTGCGGAAATCGAGGAGCGCGACCGGCGCGACCGTAACCGCAAAGTGGCGCCTCTGGTGCCGGCGGATGATGCCCTGGTCATCGATTCCACCTCCATGAATATCGACGAGGTGGTGGATTTGGTGTTGCAGGCAGTGCGTAAAGCGCTTCCGGATGTCGGGACAGGGGAATGATTTTTTGGCGTTTCATGTTGTTATCTTAAGAACATGGGGCATTTTTTTAAACCTGAACCAAGTATGAAGCCCCTTGCGGGTTTTGCATGGGTGGCCTGCTCGACAGGTCGGAGTAATTCAACCAATGACTGAAAGTTTCGCGGATCTCCTCGAAGAGAGCTTTACCAATACCAACCTCAAGCCCGGTGCCATCGTCATCGGAACCGTTGTCGGCATCGACAACGAGAGTGTCATCGTCAACGCCGGACTCAAGTCCGAAGGCGTGATTCCCAAGAGCCAGTTCATGAACGCGGACGGAGAACTCGAAGTCTCCGTGGGCGATCAGGTGGAAGTGGCCCTGGAAGCCGTGGAAGACGGTTCCGGCATGACCCGCTTGTCCCGGGAGAAGGCCAAGCGCCATCACGCCTGGGCCAAGCTGGAAAAGGCATTCGACAACGAGGAGATCGTTACCGGCCGTATCACTGGCAAGGTAAAAGGCGGTTTCACCGTGGATCTGCAGGATCTGCGCGCCTTCCTGCCCGGTTCCCTGGTAGATGTGCGCCCCGTGCGCGACACCGCCTACCTGGAAGGCAAGGATCTGGAGTTCAAGGTCATCAAGCTGGACCAGAAACGCAACAACGTGGTGGTTTCCCGCCGTGCCGTTGTCGAGCAGGAATACAGTGAAGAGCGTGACAAAGTGCTGGAAAGCCTGGAAGAGGGCGTGGTTATCAAAGGTATCGTCAAGAACCTCACCGACTACGGCGCCTTCGTGGATCTGGGCGGCGTGGACGGCCTGCTGCACATTACCGATATGGCCTGGAAGCGCGTCAAACATCCTTCCGAGGTCGTTGAAATCGGAGACGAGATCGACGTGCGCGTACTCAAGTTCGATAAGGAAAAGATGCGCGTCTCCCTGGGGCTGAAGCAGCTGGGCGAGGATCCCTGGGACAACATCATGCGCCGTTATCCCGTGGGCACCCGCCTGTTCGGCAAAGTCACCAACCTGGCGGACTACGGTGCTTTCGTGGAAATCGAGGAAGGCGTGGAGGGCCTGGTTCATGTATCCGAAATGGACTGGACCAACAAGAATATCCATCCGTCCAAAGTGGTTCAGCTGGGTGACGAAGTGGAAGTCATGGTGCTGGATATCGACGAAGAGCGCCGCCGTATCTCCCTGGGCATGAAGCAGTGCAAGCCCAATCCCTGGGACGAATTCGCCGAGAACCACAAAAAGGGTGATCATGTCACCGGCAAGATCAAGTCCATCACTGACTTCGGCATCTTCATCGGCCTGGATGGCGGTATCGACGGTCTGGTGCATCTGTCCGATATCACCTGGGACGAGCCGGGCGAAGACCTGATCCGCGACTACAAAAAGGGCCAGGAGCTGGAGACTGTGGTATTGTCCGTGGATCCGGAGCGCGAGCGCATTTCCCTGGGTATCAAGCAGTTGGATCAGGATCCGTTCTCCACTTACCTGGCAACCCACGACAAGGGCAGTATCGTTACCGGTACCATCAAGGAAGTGGATGCCAAAGGTGCGACGGTTGAACTGGCCGAAGGTGTGGACGGTTACATCCGCGCTTCCGAGATTTCCCGTGACCGCGTGGAAGATGCGCGCACGGTGCTCAAAGAGGGTGAGGAAGTCGAAGCCAAGTTCACGGGTGTGGATCGCAAGAACCGCGCCCTGATGTTGTCCATCAAAGGCAAGGACTTCGATGAGGAAAAGGCCACCATCGAGAGCTACAAGGCTGGCGGCGCCACTGCCGGTTCTGCTTCTCTGGGTGACCTGCTGAAAGATCAGTTGTCTGCCAGCAAAGACAACGCCGAGTAAATCCAGATCAGAATGGGGCAGCCAGGCTGCCCCATCATGGGGGGTAACTGATGACAAAATCTGAACTGATAGAGGCCATTGCACGTCAGCAGACACATCTGGCGCATCGGGATGTCGAGTTGGCAGTAAAGTGCATACTGGAGCAGATGAGTCAGTCTTTGGCTGGTGGTGAACGCATAGAGGTTCGCGGTTTTGGCAGTTTCTCATTGCACTACCGGCCACCGCGTATGGGACGCAATCCCAAGACCGGCGAGCCCGTAGCCCTGGCGGGGAAGTATGTTCCTCACTTCAAACCGGGGCGTGAGCTGCGCGAGCGCGTAAACAACCGCTATCAGGAATCCCTGAAGAAAATCTGATCTGCAGAAAATTGCTCAATAAAAAGCCGGCAATATGCCGGCTTTTTTATGTCCAGGGATGGACGGTATGCCGCGAGAGGCCAGGGAAGGCCGGAGTGGCGCATGTCCAGGGATGGACGGTATGCCGCGAGAGGCCAGGGAAGGCCGGAATTTGTAGGTCGGACTGAAGTCCGACCTACAGTACGGTATTTCCCTCGCAATTCGGGGCAGGGGTGCTATTTCTTGCTGCTTACCTTGAGCAGTGGATAGAATGGGCACCAGCCTATCAGCCCCGTGAACAAAGGAATTGCACCCAGGGCGCCCCACCAGTTTTTAGCGTAGATGCCCCAGCCGATTACTGCCAAGCCTACGACAATGCGCAGGACCTTGTCGATACCACCAACATTTTGTTTCATGTCTTATTCTCCTGAATGTTTTCTGTCTAAATCATGTGACGGGCATGATTTGCCTGTCTTGTGACTGAAAGATAGTTCAAAGTGGGGGGATTGTCTGTGACAAAGTCACATTGGTGGCTTCAGCAATTTCAGCCAGCCCCGGCCCAGGGCCACGATCTGCCGTTCTTCGAGGTCTTTGAGGAGCCGGCTGATCACTTCCCGGGAAGTGCCGAGTTCGGCAGCAATCTGTTGATGGGTAATGCGGGTCTGCTGTAGCAGGGGAAAAAGCTTTGGCTGGTTCAGGTAAAAGGCCAGGCGTTCGTCCATGCGCCGGAAGGTGACTTCTTCCACCAGGCTGATGACTTCGCCCAGGCGTTCGGCGATCAGGTTCCAGGCATAGCGCCGCCAGGTACGGTTGTTGTCCATCCAGTGCTGGATGGAAGCCGCGGGGACGATGATGGCCTGGAGGTCGGATTCACTGACGGCAAATGCAGGGAAGCGTTTTTCGCTGACGATGCAGGACAAGGTGAGTATGCAGCACTCGCCTGGTTCCACCCGGTAGAGGGTGATTTCCCGGCCGGTCTCACTCAGCTTGTAGATACGTCCGGTGCCTGACAGGATGAAGGCCAGGTGGCTGCAGGTACTGCCTTCCATGCAGATATGCTGTCCCTCAGCAAGGTTTGCCTGATGGCCGGAGGAGAGAACAGCCTCAACCAGTTTCTTGTCATCTCCCAGTTCCGGAAACAAGGATATGAACGGCTCTGCCTCTGGCTTCATGACAGGATCAGCTGACAACAGGAGGAAAACTGAACTGCGTATCTTTTGTGGCGGGATGGATGTAGGGGCCTTCCAGCAGATCCGCCCCGGATGACCAGTGCAGGTTGACCTCCTGGGGACTCCGGATTCCCGGCAGCAGTATCTGCACTCCGCGCTTGTGGCATACATTGATGATCCGGTGGATGACCTCGTCGTCGGCATTGAGCAGTTTCGGTGTGACGTTGATGTAGTGGCTGTTCATCACCTTGAGTATCTTGATGGCGGTCGGGTGTTCGGAAAACTTGTCGATCAGGGTTTCGATATCCAGTTTGTGCAGCGCCTCTGTGCAGTCCCGCGCCCGTTTCAAATCCTTGGCGATCTGCGACAGACGGAAGGCTATGATCAGCCCACGGT
>JALWRH010000042.1 GCA_026994195.1 Sedimenticola sp.
CCATCTGGTGGCCGTCGGCAGCCTGGACGATGTTTTCCAGTTCGGCCTGACGCTTGGCCAGGGCATCGAAATCGGCGTCCGGCTCGGCGTAGGCGGCATAGACTTTTTCCAGTTCGTCCATGGCTTCCTTGACTTCTCCCAAAGCCTCTTCGACATTGCCGCGCACATCCTTGCTTTCATCCAGTTGCGGCTCCTGGGGCAGGTAGCCCACCCGGATGCCGGTCTGGGGACGGGCCTCACCGTCGAAATCCTGATCGATGCCGGCCATGATGCGCAGCAGAGTGGATTTCCCGGACCCGTTCAGGCCCAATACGCCGATCTTGGCGCCGGGGAAGAAGGACAGGGAAATGTCACGCAGGATCTGCCGCTTGGGAGGCACGGTCTTGCTGACACGGTTCATGGTGAAAATGTATTGAGCCATAGGGTCCTGCTCTGAGCTGTGAGCCGGGCGTCAACCCGGCAGTGTAGTTCCAGAAGTGATTGTAGGTCGGGCTTCAGCCCGACACCAGGGTTTGGTCTCCCATGCCTGATGTTGGGCAAAACATGGCCTACGAAACCTGATGCAGCTTCGCCGCCTGCAGGGTATTTTCCAGCAAAGTGGCAATGGTCATGGGGCCGACGCCGCCGGGCACGGGAGTGATCCAGTCAGCTACTTCACGGACGGCTTCGAAGTCCACATCGCCACAGAGCTTGCCGTTGTCCAGGCGGTTGATACCCACGTCGATGACGACGGCTCCAGGTTTTACCCAGCTGCCCTGTACGAAGTTCGGACGGCCCACGGCTGCCACCAGGATATCGGCCCCGCGAATTTTGTCTTCCAGATCTTTGGTCTTGCTGTGGCAGACCGTGATGGTGCAACGGGCCATGAGCAGCTCCAGGGCCATGGGACGGCCTACGATGTTGGACTGGCCGATGATGACTGCATCCTTGCCCGCCAGCTCCACGCCCGTGCGCTCCAGCAGAGTCATGATGCCTTTGGGCGTGCAGGGGCGTAACAGGGGCATGCGCAGCACCAGGCGTCCCATGTTGTAGGGATGGAAGCCGTCCACGTCCTTGGTGGGCAGAATGCGCTCTATGACGGTTTCCTCGTCGATCTGCTCCGGCAGAGGCAGTTGCACCAGAATACCGTCGATTTCCTCGCGATGATTCAGGTCGTCGATGAGAGAGAGCAAATGTTCCTGGCTGGTGTCTGGATCCAGGCGGATCAGTTCCGAGAGAAAGCCGACCTCTTCGCAGGCTTTCTGCTTGTTGCGCACATAGACCTGGGAGGCGGGATTGTCGCCCACCAGGATGACGGCCAGACCAGGGGGACGTTGCCCGCTGGTGGTAATGGCCTCGACTTCGGTCTTGATAGAATTTCGCAGATCGGCGGCAATGGCCTTGCCATCGAGTAGATTGGCGCTCATGGATTGTTTGTCTCTCATATGGAGTGAGGGGAGGATTCTAACTCTTGATGAGGTTTCTGCCAAAGGCTGTTATTGAATTTACGAGATGCAGCAAGCCGATGGCTCAATAGCCGGTAGTTGTTCATCAGGCCAAATGCCGTCCTATCCCATGCTGTTAGTCGTTCAATTGAGCCAATATGAAAATGCTGCGGGGGCGTAGCGTTCTGTCAGAGGTGGCAGAATCCCTGTTTTTAGGGTTGAGATTGAGATGTTCTTTCCTGTGGATCTATCTCAATCCATTGCAAATGAAAAAAATGTTGGTAATTGCAGGATAAGCGGCTATAGTCCAAACCAAGGTGTGCCAAAAAATTGACGCACGGCATAGTCCTTTTTTGGAGGGGCTGTCTCATTTTTCTATGTAATACAATTACATTGTGGAGGATTAATAAGACGATGAAAAATTATAGTAAATCGGCCATAGCCGCAGGTATATTGAGCTTGGCGCTGACAGGTGCAGCAAGCGCAGCGGATGGATGGGAGGATAGTGCTTCGGAAAAGATGAGCACTGCTGATAGCCGCGCAGCCTCCCTGGAACAGGCCGAATCTCTTACGCCGAATGCTTTCGGCACCCAGGTGTACAACAAATTGCAGATACCTGCATCAGCATTCAGTACCCGTTGTGGTGATACCAACTATAACTATCAGGGAAATGGTTATGTTTCTGCAACGGCAGTTCCCTGTGGCAATTCCTATGTTTTCTGGGCTCCGGTTCAGTTGCCGGCTGGCGCGCTGATCAAATGGATGGATTTATTCTATTATGATACAGATACCACCTATGATCTGACAGCCAGACTGCATGCCTATACTGGCTCTGATCCAGCATATGACAATCCTGGTTTCACTGACCTTGCTAGCGTTTCCTCATCAGGCAGTGCTGGATATGGGTATGTAGCAAAAGTTATGAATTACACGGTAAACAATGATGTGCGTTATAATGGCGGCGCCCAGTTGTCGGTCATCCTGGCTTATCCGAATACCAGCACATCCCTGACGAACAAGCTTCGTTTCAAGGCTATTGATATCTGGTGGCAGCGTCAGGTAAGCCCGGCACCTGCTACAGCGACTTTCAATGATGTTTCCTCATCACATCCTTTCTTCCAATATATAGAGGCACTGGCGGCTTCCGGCATCACTTCAGGGTGCTCAGCCACCAATTACTGTCCTGACGATCCTCTTACCCGGGGACAGATGGCGGTGTTCCTGTCCAAGGCATTGGGCCTGCACTGGACAAACTAACCAGAAAGATAGGTTTGAATCCAAAAAAACCCGGAACTTGTTTCCGGGTTTTTTATGGGTTGTTTTCCAACGTTGAAGGATCAGCGCTTCTGCTGCCACCAGTGCTGCACGATATCCGCCACGTCCAGGTCATCCGGCCCTGTGCGCCAGCTCTTGGACAGGGGGACATCTGAGCTTGCGGGAGGTGGGTTGGGCACGTCCACCTGGAAGCGGGTGGGCAGGGGAGTGGCGTCGCCGACCGCCAGGACCTCGCCCCGGCTGAGGGATGCCAGGGTTTCCGCCATGTCCGCTTCGCCTTCCGGCATCAGGCCCCGCACATAGGCCTGGTCATCCGGGTTGGAGATGCGCAGGCACATATAGTTGGAACACTGGGCGAGCACGGTTTCCGACAGTTCTGTGGGGCGTTGGCTGATGACACACAGGGCCACGCCGTATTTCCGGCCTTCCTTGGCGATGCGTTCCATGGCCTTTCTCGTGGCGGCCAGGGCAGGGTCGCCTTCCTTCGGAAGATATTGGTGCGCTTCTTCGCACACCAGCAAGATGGGGAACTCCCGGCGCCGGGGATTCCAGTAGTTGAATTCATAAGCCAGGCGCGCAATCTGTGAAGAGACCATGGGCCGCACATCCGAAGGAATGGGGCTGAGGTCAATAACTGTGATTTGGCGTTTTTCTTCGCCCAGGCCAACGAAATCCCGCATCAGTTCTTCCAGGTCTTCTGACTTGGTGCGCTTTTTCGGCCGCAACAGGAAATCATAGCGTTTGTCGTTGTACATGGACTGAAAGCGCACGAGGAAGTTGTCGAAAGCACCATACAGGGTGCCTTTGGTTTTGCCGAAATCCAGCTGCTGCTCATTGGCCTGCTTGAAATGCAGGTACAGTTCCTTGATGGAGAAATAGACGGGGGAGTCCACGGACAGTTGTTCCAGGCCCAGATGGGCGTTGGCTTTCTTGCGCAAGGCATAGAGCACGTCCCTGAGATAGGCGATCTGCAGGGTGGCGGTGGGGTCGGTTTTGTCGATAAGGAAATCCACCAGTTCCGCATAGGTCAGCAGCCAGTAAGGGATTTCCAGCTCCCTGGCATCCACGTGATGTACCATTTCTCCAGGAAAGGCGCTGTGCATCTTCCCTTCATCATCCTTCCAGCCATACTCACCATGAAGATCCAGCATGACGATATGTGCCTTGGGCATGGTGCGCACGGCCTTTTGCAGCAAGCTGGTGACGGTCCAGGACTTGCCCGCGCCGGACTGGCCAAGAATAGCCAGGTGGCGTGTGAACAGAGGGTTGGGATCGAGAAAAACATCGATTTCCGCCCGGCTGGAGAGCTTGCCAAGGGCCAGGTTTTCACTGCGGAAACGGTCGAACAGCACTTCCAGCTGTTTGGCTGTGACCAGATGGACTTCGGCGCCGGTGACCGGAAATTGTTTGACACCTCGGATAAACTCGCCCTTCTGGTTGATTTCACCCAGGGGAAGAATGCGCACATAGCGGGTTCGTGATGGTTTTGCAATGCTGCCGGTCATGGATTCCCGGGACTTGCTGGCAATAAACTCTTCCGGAGGATCTTCCCACATGCGCAGAACCTGCCCGAGGACGGTGATGTGGCGATGTTTGATGATCAGCTGGGAGCCCAACTGGCCGACGGAAAGCGTTTCCGTGCCGATTTTTACGACCGGTTCAAAACCATCGGCTTCGGTGCGCAGGGTGGCGATGAGTTGACCGCCAGAGACCTCTGTAATACGGCCAACCAGGGTGGTGTCCGATGTCTGCATAGCTGCTCCCTTGAACAAGACAAAAAACAATCAATAGGGGAAATGAGGCGCAATCGCCAGGCGGCGTCAGCCGCAAGAGCCAAAGCGAGATATTCCCCCAAATACCAAGATGTATATAGCAACGAATCGCCATAGTGTAACGGATAGAATACTATATTACCCGGGATGAACGGATATCTGTGATTGAACGCATATCCCGCTGCTTCCGGAGCGTATGAAAACCCAATACTGGAATATGAACCGATGTCACGAATTACCGTAATAGGGGCTGGATTCGGCGCCCTGACTGCAGTGCAAAAACTGCGCAAACTAGATCCCGGGTTGCATATCGATGTCATTGCACCCAAGGCTGAGTTCATCTATCTGCCGGGATTGATCTGGATTCCCGTTGGTTTGAGGAAAGCCGCAGATCTTACGATTTCCCTGGACAATTTTTTCAAGCGCATGAAGGTGGACTTCCATGCCGGGCATGTGCAAGGACTGCGTGACGCCGGACGTGTAGTGATTACCAACAATGGTGAAATAGAAAATGATGGACTGATCATTGCCAGTGGTGGCCGTTTCATCAAGAAGCTCCCGGGGATAGAGCACGCCATCACACCTTGTGAGGGCATACCTGCGGCGGAGAAGATTCGTGACCGGCTGGCGGCCATGGAAGGGGGCACTATTGCTTTTGGCTTCGCCAGTAACCCCAAGGAGCCTTCCGCCATGCGCGGTGGCCCGGTGTTTGAGTTCCTGTTTGGTATCGATCGCTGGCTGCGCAAGCAGGGGCGGCGTGAAAAATTCGAGTTGGTGTTCTTCACTCCTGCAGAAAAGCCCGGGCAGCGCCTGGGTGAGAAGGCGGTGAAAGGTATCTTGTCCACCATGGAGAAACGGGGCATCAAGACGCACCTGGGTCACAAGATGAAGGCATTTGAAGCTGACAAGGTCATTACCGAGGGCGGTGAGTTCCACGCGGACCTGACCATATTCATGCCCGGAATGACGGGCAACCGCTGGTTTGCTGACAGCGGGTTGTCCCTTTCTGAAGGCGGCATGCTGAAGGCAAACGGCTATTGCCAGGTGGAGGGTCAGGACAAGGTGTACGTGGCGGGCGATTCCGGCAGTTATCCCGGGCCGGGTTGGATGCCGAAGCAGGCGCACATGGCTGATCTCCAGGCTGAGGCTGCTGCAGCCAACCTGGTTGCGGAGTTGAATGGTGGGCAGCCTTCGGAGACTTTCAAGGCAGAGCTGGTGTGTATCATCGATAGCTACGACAGCGGCATGCTGGTGTATCGCACCGAGAGGCGGAATCTGGTGACGCCGGCGTTTTCAGGCTTTCACTGGGCCAAGCGCCTGTTTGAATGGCATTACCTGCGGGAATACAGAAAATAAAATGATCTTTGACAACATACCCGAACAGCAGCACAAACAGGCGCGTCATCCCCACGAGTTCTTTCTGATTAACCTGATCACCAATCATATTCTGGTGTTCATTGGCGTACTGGGGATGGCCAAGCAGGAACCCTGGGCGCTGCTCATCGTGCCGGTGGTATCCGTCGTCATTATGACCTATCTGATATGGCGGGCAGCGCTTTCCCGCAAGCGTGATCCCTGGTTCGTTTTCTGTCATTGGCAGCTTTGCGCCCGACGCAGCCGCTTCTTTATCGGCATGATCATTCTTATGGGATTGGGCGTGGCGGCTATCCTGGCTTCGGTGGGTGGCAATGTGGCGGATCTTCGGCCCGGGCACTATGCTATTGGCGGTATGGTTATGCTGCCGACCCTGTTTACCGTGCTGGTGCTGATCCTCATGGAATCGGATGCCGTGCACAAGGCCAACACCGGTGATGTGCCGGAGTGGCTGGTAAAGAAATTTCCTCCGCCGAAAGAGATGTCTGGCAATGGGTGATCACATATTTCTCAAGGTTCTTGGCGTAACCCTTTTACTGATTGTGATAGCCTGGTTCCTGCCAGGCGGTCAACCGCCGGAGGAATACCGCAATCTTCCCTGGCAGATAGAAACCTTCGACGACGGCAGCAGCCAGGTATTCGGGGTTCACCTGGGGAACAGCACCCTGGACCAGGTAGAGCAACAGTTTCAGGAGCCTTCTGAGGTGAGCATGTTTGCCACGGATGAGGGGCAACGCATGGTGGAGGCCTTTTTCAACAGCGTCACCCTTAGCGGCCTGAAAGCAAAGATCGTGGTTACCCTGGGGTTCAGTGATGCGCAGCTGCAGGAAATGTATGACCGGGGTGAGCGCATATCCACCCTGGCCGAGGGCAAGCGCAAGATCTCCCTTTCCGGCGAAGATCTCCAGAAGGCCCGGGGTACGCCCGTGGTGGCGCTTACCTATCTGCCGCGTACCGATCTTGAAGAGCCAGTGGTCGTCAAGCGCTTTGGCCCGCCTGCCGAAAAGATTGCTGAAACTGGTGGAAACAAACAACACTGGCTGTATCCGGACAAAGGACTGGATGTGGTTTTGGACAAGGAGGCGAAAGATGTGTTGCAGTATGTTGCCCCGCGTGATTTTGAGCAGCTGCGCCAACCCTTGCTGAAACATGCCTCTCCGGGAGACAATACCGCTACGGATCAAGGATGATTTGAGGCGCCATGAACACCAGCGACGAGTCGTTGCGTATTCTGCAACAGGTTTTCGGCTATTCCAGTTTCCGCCAGTCACAACAGAAGATCATTGATTGCCTGATCCAGGGGGAGGATGCCCTGGTACTGATGCCCACCGGTGGTGGCAAGTCTCTTTGTTATCAGATTCCTGCTTTGCTGCGTTCCGGTGTGGGCATTGTGGTATCCCCTCTGATTGCCCTGATGCAGGATCAGGTGGAAGCATTGCGCCAGGTGGGGATTTCGGCGGGCGCCCTGAATTCTTCTTTGTCTGCCGACGAGGATGCCCACTTGCGGCAGCAATTGCGTAGTGGGGAGCTGCAATTGCTTTATGTGGCGCCGGAACGCCTGATGACACCGGGCTTTCAATCCCTGCTGCAACAAATCGACATCGCCCTGTTCGCCATCGACGAAGCGCATTGCGTTTCCCAGTGGGGGCATGATTTCCGGCCGGAATATATCCAGCTTTCAGCCCTGCATGAACAGTTTCCCCAGGTGCCCAGGGTCGCCCTGACGGCAACGGCGGATGAGGTGACGCGCCGGGAGATCATTCAGCGTCTGAGCCTGGAACAGGCGCACCAGTTCATCAATGGCTTTGATCGTCCCAATATCCGTTACCGGGTGAGTGATAACAGCAGCAATGCCCGTCAGCGCCTGTTGCGCTTCATTCAGCTGGACTATCCGGATCAGGCCGGCATCGTGTACTGCCTGTCACGCCGAAAAGTGGAGGAAACGGCTGCCTGGCTGAGGGAGAAAGGTGTAAAGGCGCTGCCTTACCATGCAGGAATGAGCCAGCAGGACAGGGCGGACAACCAGAACTGTTTTCTGCGTGAAGATGGCATTATCATGGTCGCCACTATCGCCTTCGGTATGGGCATAGACAAGCCTGATGTACGTTTTGTTGTCCACATGAACCTGCCCAAAAGCCTGGAAGCCTATTACCAGGAGACGGGCCGGGCCGGGCGGGACGGCCAGCCGGCGGAAGCCCTGCTTTTTTACAACCTGCAGGATGTCATTACCCTGCGCCAGTTCGTGGAACAGTCCGATGCCGATGAACTGCACAAACGCATCGAGACCCAGAAGCTGGAACGCATGCTCGGCTACTGCGAACTGACCAGCTGCCGCCGCCAGGCCTTGTTGGCCTATTTTGGGGACGAACTGGCAGAGCCCTGCGGCAATTGCGACACCTGTCTGAATCCACCGGAAACCTGGGATGGCACTGTGGCGGCTCAGAAGGCCCTGTCCTGCGTGTATCACACGGGACAGCGCTTTGGCGTGAACTATCTGATCGATGTGTTGCTGGGTAAGGAAAATGAGCGCATGCGGCGTTTTGGCCATCATCAGACCAGCACCTTTGGCATTGGTGAAGAACTGGATCGGAATCAGTGGCGCGGCCTGTTCCGTCAGCTGATTGCTTTGGGTTATCTGGCCGTGGATCAGGAGGGGCATGGCGGATTGCGGCTCACCGATGCCTGCCGTTCCTTGCTGCGGGGGGAGCAGACAGTGGAACTGCGCCAGGCGCGCAAGGAGAATACCCGCAAACCGCGGAAGAAGAAGGCTTCCTTCCAGGGTGCGCAAGGAGAACTCTGGGAAGCCCTGCGGCGCAAGCGATTGGAACTGGCCCAGGAGCAGGGGGTGCCGCCTTACGTCATCTTTCATGATGCCACCCTCATGGCCATGATGGAGTATCAGCCTCAAACCCTGTTGCAGATGAGCCGGATCTCAGGTGTGGGGGAACGAAAACTGGAAGCCTACGGGCAGGATTTTCTCGATGTGCTGGCCGAATATGCTGCTGATGCGGCACCGGTGACGGATACCGTGACAGAAACCTTGGATCTGTTTCGCCTGGGAATGAGCACCGAGGACATTGCCGGGCGCCGGGGGTTGAAGGTTTCGACGATTCTCGGCCACCTGGCGAAAGGCATTGAACAAGGGCTGGTGGAATTGCGGGAAGTCGTCACTATTCCCGAAGAGCTGCTGGCCCAGGCGCGGGAACTGATGCTGGAAGACGGTGAGGACATTCGTCTGGGAAGGGTGCATGAGGCTCTGGGCGGCATCCTGGACTATGGTGTACTGGCCTGTATCCGGGCTGATCTCATCAATTCGGTATCAAGCTAGATGCCGCTCAGTGGTCACTGCCAGCCTGTTAATCGTCGTCTGGAAAATTGAGGCCCACGCGCTTCTTGCGTTCTCCCGGTTCCAGGTCCTTGTTTTCCCCTTCGTCGTCATCCATGAGAATGCGGTTACCGTCACCTTCCAGGTCTTCATACTGTCCCCGCTTGATGGCCCAGATGAGCACGCCCACGAACACCAGCCCGAAGAAGATCATGCCGGGAATAAGACTGTAGATGACATCCATTATTGCGTTTTCTCTCGTTTGAACAGGGTTCGGATGCGCGCTGCATTACCGATTACCAGCAGGGAGCTGACGGGCATGGAGATGGCGGCAATCAGCGGTGTGATCATGGCTGACATGGCCAGAGGCACCATGATGATATTGTAGACGAAGGAGATAAGAATGTTCTGGCGAATGGTGCGCAGGGTGCGGCGGGACAGGGCTACCGCCAGGTGAATCTTGTCCAGTTCGTCGCTCATGAGCACAATGTCCGCGCTCTCCACGGAAACATCGGTGCCCGAGCCAATGGCGATGCCCACGTCAGCGCGTATCAGGGCGGGGGCATCGTTGATGCCATCGCCCACCATGGCGACGGTTTTTCCCTGTTCCTGCAGCCTGCTGATCACCTTGTCCTTGTCTTCCGGAAGAACCTCGGCAATGACCTCCATGCCCCCCAGTTGCCTGGCCACGGCTTCTGCAACCCGCTGATGATCGCCAGACAGCAGGGTCAGGGCAATCCCCTGGTCACGCAGCGAACTGACCAGAGAGGGTGCATCCGGGCGGAGGCTGTCTGCAATGCCAATGAGGCCGGCATGCTGTCCATCGATTGCCACATGGATGACGGTGACAGCCTGTTGCTCGATTGCCTGCGCCTGCCTGGACAAGCCGGGGTCTTCCTGGATGCCATTGTGTCTGAGCCAGCCGCTATTGCCGATAACCACTTGATGACCGTTCACCCGGGCGCGAATACCCTGACCGGACTGACTGAGAAAGTCTTCGGTGGTCAGGTGGCGATAGTCGAGGTTTTTCTCCTCGGCCAGTTCGACAACGGCCAGGCTGATGCTGTGCTCGGACAGGCGTTCTGCCGCTGCTGCCATGGTCAGGAGTTCGTCCTGCGCCAGGGTGGGGCTGATAACCTTGCTCACCTGCATTTTTCCGAGGGTGAGGGTGCCGGTTTTGTCGAATACGAAATGATCGACTTTTGACAGGGTTTCCAGCACTGCGCCGTTTTTCACCAGTATTCCGTGGCGGGCGCCCTGGCCGGAGGCGACGGCAATGGCCATAGGGGTGGCCAGGCCGAAAGCGCAGGGGCAGGTGATGATGAGTACGGATGTCGCGGCCATGAGGGCCAGCTCGAAATCCTGGCGTACCCAGATAAAGAAGGTCAGGGTGGCCAGGCTAAGGGTGACCAGCACGAACCAGGGCACAATACGGTCGGCGGTGCATTGTATCGGTGCTTTGGATGCCTGTGCTTCTTCCACCAACTGAATGATGCGCCCCAGCGCGGTATTGGCCAGGGTTCCTGTCACTTCGATGATAAGGGTTCCCTTGGTATTTACCGTCCCGGCGGATACCTTGTCCCCCGGTTGCTTGGGTACGGGGACGGATTCACCGCTGAGCATGGCTTCGTCGACCTGGCTGTTGCCTTCCAGTATGAAGCCGTCCACGGGAATTTTAGCGCCGGGCTTGACCATGACCTTGTCACCGGGCTGTACTCGGCGTATGGGTACGGTTTTCTCTCCATCATCCTGCACGAGCAGGGCCACGCGGGGTTGAAGATCCAGAAGGCGTTGGGTTGCTGCAACCGCATGGCGCTTGGATACGCCTTCGAGGTGCCGCCCGATAAGGATGACAAAGATGAAGTTCACCACGGTATCGAAGTACACATGATGATCGGGGAGATCCAGAAAAGTCACCCAGGTTGAATAGGCCCAGGTGACGGTGGCACCCAGGGCGATGGGCAGATCCATGCCCAGGTGCCCCGTGCGCAAACTGGTCCAGGCACCCTTGAGAAATGGCCAGCCGGAATAGAACAAGGTGGGTGTGGCCAGGGCAAATCCCACCCAGTGAAACAGGCTGCGGTACTCGCCCTGATCGGCGCCTGAATACAGGGCAATGGATACCCACAGCAGGTTCATCATGGTGAACCCGGCAAAGGTGATGCGGAACAGCAGGTCGCGGGTCTGTTTCTTCAGGATGCCTTCAGCCGCTTCCGGATCAAAAGGGGTGGCGGAATAACCCACACGTGCCAAGGCGGCGATGATCTCTGAAAGTTTGATGCGCTCATTGTCCCAGCGCAGCAACAACCGTTTGGCGGAAAGGTTCACCTGTGCGGAGATCACCCCAGGCAGTTTGCCCAGTGTGTGCTCGATGAGCCAGACACAGGCGGCACAGTGAATACCTTCCACCAAAAGGTGGATTTCACGTTCCTGTCCCTTGCTGTGAACGAATTCGGCCTGAACTTCTTCCAGGTCATACAGGCCCAGATCATCGGGGGGAGGGGGAGGGGGTTCAAGCAGCAGCCCTTCCGGGGTGCGTTGATAGAATCCTTCCATGCCCGCGGCATAGATGGCCTCGCACACAGACTGACAGCCAAAACAGCAAAAATGCCGGGGCTGCCCCTCTATGTCGGCTGTAAAATCATGTTCAGGAAGCGGCAGGCCGCAATGAAAGCAGCCTGCGTCCTGTCTTTCCGTCATTGGGCGGAAGCGGCCTCTACCGAAATGCGCCGGGTGACTTTGAGGCTGTCTTCTCCCTTCACCAGTACAGCACTGAGATCCCAGACGCCTTTAAGAGGAAAAGTCAGTTCAGCGCTGTAGACGCCTGGAGTGATTTCCTGCATGGGCAGGTCGAAATCCGCCTTCACATCACTGGGTCTGTAGGCATGCAACGTGGCTTTGTCGCCATCGACGGCCACACCACTGGTGTCCACGATATTGAAGGTATAGCGAACAGGTTCACCGGCCACAGGTGTGCTTACAGCTTCCAGCTTCATTTGCCACCCCAGCCGGTTACGGGCAAGCCGCTGCTGTATGAAATGTTGTTCCTGATCACGGCCTTTCTCGTAATAATCCTTTTCCACAAGACCTGGGTTGGTGACCACGGCAGCAACAATAAAGGCGACATTCACACCCAAGACCACAAGGATTCCGGCTATCCAGCCAAGAACCCAGGGATTACGGAAAGCCTGCTTGCTGTCCTGGGAGAATCTTGGTGTCTTGTTTTCAGTCATTGTGGTCATGATGGCATCGGTTATTTGGGAGCAAAGAACATGCTTTCATAGGATGAAGTCTGTGTGGGGTCGTCCTGATTGACGATCTTGAAGATGATGGGGGTACGTTCAGACTTGATGTTTTCTGCCGGGGCGTTGATGAATACGATATAAGACCCGGTATTGCCTTTCTTGGCGATAACAGTTTCCTCAGTGCCTTTGATAAGCATACCCTTGATACCTTCGGCAGTGATCTTTATGGGAATGTCATTGGCAGTTTTGTTCAGAATTTTAACATTGTACTTGTTTTGTATAGTGCCATCACTGCGTTGCACGAACAGTGGCGAACGTCCGTGCAATACTTTGACTTCTATGGCTCCGAGATGAGTAATACCATAGATGATGCCGCTGATGGCCAGGGTAAGTATAGTCAGGTAGATCAGCACCCGGGGGCGCTTGAACAGAGGCAGTTGTGTCTTACCTTCCATTTCATCCATGGAAGCGTAGCGAATCAAGCCTTTGGGCCGACCTATCTTGTCCATGACAGCGTCACAGGCATCCATGCAGAGAGAGCAGGTGATGCAGCCTTCCTGCTGGCCCATGCGGATATCGATGCCAGTGGGGCAGACGGCAATGCACTGCTTGCAGTCGATACAGTCACCATTGCCTTCCACCAGTTGGCCCTTTTTCAGCCGGCCGCGGGGCTCACCGCGATGGTAGTCGTAGGTCGGCAAAATGGTTTCTTTGTCGTACATGACGCCCTGGATACGGGCGTAAGGACAGAGCCAGAAACAGGCCTGTTCCCGCAGTTTCCCCGCCAATACCAGAGTGCCGGCGGTAAACAGGGCGATAACACCATAGGCGGTGCTGCTGGCCTGGCCGGTAAAAATGTCATGCCACAGTTGCCGGGCATCGGTGAACCATGAGACAAAGCTGATGCCAGTAAGTACGGAGATCAGTACCCAGATGAAGTATTTGAGTGCTTTCTTGCGGATCTTTTCTCCCGTCCAAGGGCCTGCATCCAGTTTGCGGCGTTTCGCGGGCACACCCTCGATTTTGTCTTCCAGCCAGATGAACAGGTCGGTCCAGGCGGTCTGGAAACAGAAAAAGCCGCAGTAAACCCGTCCTGCAACGGAAGTCACGGCGGCAAGCAGCATGGCGAAGAACAGCAATACCAGCGACAACATCCATACATCCTGAGGAAGGATGGTCAGGCCAAAAATATGAAACTGACGCCCTGGGATATCAAACAGTATGGCCTGATGCCCATTCCAACGCAGGAAGGGTCCAATAAACAGAATCAGCCAGATACTGTGAGTGATCCACTTGAGGCGGCGCCATTTTCCGGATGCTTTCTTGGGGTAGATTTTCTCCTCCCCCGTGTTGACATGCCAGTTTGCGGCTTCCTCGTAAATGTCGTCGGAATATTTGGCCTTTTGTTCTTCGCTGGACGCTGCTGATTCTGACACTGTGTTCTCCTCAGTTCATCTGCCAATGCATGTGAATGGAAATACGGAATAAAAATCCTGCCATTTCTTCAGAATTCTGTCAGTGATAAATCACAATATCTTTATTGTTTACAAGGTTTTGCATGTTTTTCAATGAAAACAGGGGAGCGCTTCTGCTCCCCTGTGGCCACTGCCGGTGAAACCTGTGGCAGTCAGTCTTCAGAATGTGTGTTGTTCATCAGTTTTTTCAGTTTGATGCCAAGAAAAATCAGCATGACCACTGCAAAACCAACAGACAGATATGATGCAACTGCAACCCAGTCTGACATGATATTCCCTCCCAATTGATACAGGATTGACAAAGGCACCCGGTTGCCCGGGTGCCTTTATTAGTGTTACTGACCACCACCAAGTTCATGTACATAAACGGCAAGTTTTTTGATCTGGGTGTCAGTCAAACGGCCTTTCCAGGAAGGCATTTCAGCATTGCGTGTCTTGGGATCACTGGGATCGTTCACACCGTGGGTGATGGTGTACTTGACGGAAGCCAGCTGATCCTTGCTTTTGAAACGCCAGATCTTGTCGGTCAAGTTGGCGGAACCCAGTGCCGCCATGCCCTTGCCGTCAGGACCGTGACAGCCGATGCAGCCCTTTGCCGCGAACAGTGGTTCTTTGGCGATAGTGCCACCGACAATGGCATTGGCCAGTTTGTCGATTTCTGCATCGCTAAGCTGGTTGCCACCCATCTTGGGCATCATGCCATGGCGACCACCGGTGATGGTCTGCTGAATGGCATCAATGCTGCCCCCATACAACCAGTCATCATCCACCAGGGCAGGGAAGCCGGGGTTGCCTGCGCCGCCACTGCCATGACAGGCAGCACAGTTGTCGCCAAACAGCACTTTGGCGGAACGAACCACATAGTTTTTCAGTTCGTTGTCAGCCAGAATGGCCGCGGCAGTCTTCTTGGGCAGTTGGTCTTCGTACTTGGCGCGTACGTCCTGTACTTCCTTCATGTCTTTCTCGAATTCACCAATGGCAGTCCAGCCGGCAAACCCTTTGAAGTGGCTGCTGACCAGGGGCCAGGAAGGATAGTAAAGGGTGTACAGCACGACCAGGATCCAGCTGGCATGCAGGCCCAACATCCACCACTTGGGTGGGGGGTTCGTCAGTTCCGCCAGGGTTTCGTCCCAGACGTGCCCGGTGGTCTGACCGTAACGGTTCTTATCTTCACTCATGTTTATTTCTCCGAGTCCGTATTCTCTTCGTCAAACGGAATGTTCCGTTGTGATTCAAGGCGTTCTTTGTTCTTTGGATTGAACACATAGGAGTAGATCCAGACCATGGCCAGGAATGCCCCTACCGTCAGGATCAGGCCGATCCAGTCGTGCAGGGTCATTGCGGCCCAGTTGGTCTGAAAGTATTCCCGAAGACTACTCACGGTATTTCACGCCTTCTTTGAGATCTGCCATGGTGCCCAGCACCTGCAGGTAAGCGATCAAGGCATCCACTTCACGAACACCATCCACCTTGGCGGCGGCTTCGATGTCGGCATCCGTGTAGGGGACGCCGATCATGCGCAGGCCTTCCAGGTGTCCCTTGAGAGCCTTGCCATCCACGGTATTCTCCGCCAGCCAGGGGTAGTTGGGCATGACAGACTCCGGCACCACGGTGCGTGGGCCCATGAGATGCTGCAGATGCCACTCGTTGGAGTATTTGCCGCCAACACGCGCCAGGTCAGGGCCGGTGCGCTTGGAACCCCATTGGAAGGGGTGGTCATACATGGACTCGGAAGCGAGTGAGTAATGACCGTAACGCTCGGCCTCGTCGCGGAAAGGACGCACCATCTGTGAATGACACAGGTAACAACCTTCACGGATGAAGATATCGCGACCTGCTTGTTCCAGAGCGGTATAGGGGCGGATGCCGTCGCCGGGCTTCCAGGTGATGCTGTCGCCCACCTTGAAATTGGCGACGCTGATGGGTTTGCGATCAGCTGCAGCGACATTACCTTGCCAGACGATTTCCGGATGCTTGGTATGTTCCATGGTTTCGTCCAGGTAGAACAGGGGAACGATTTCCACCAGGCCACCTACGGACAGAAGTACCAGGAGCAGGACGAACATGACGAATACGTTGCGTTCCGCCGTGTCCTGCAGTTTGGTTGAATAAATTTTATCAGCCATTTTCAGTTTCTCCTGTTATCCGGTTAAGCGGTAGCCGCGGCAGCGGAAGAGCTGCGCTGGGCAGATGCCTGGCGAATGGTCATGATGACGTTGAAGAGCATGATGGCGCCACCTGTCCAGAAGATCATGCCGCCTATGGCGCGCATGGCGTAGTAAGGATGCATGGCAGCTACAGATTCGGCAAAGGTATAGGTCAGGGTGCCGAACTCATCATAGTCACGCCACATCAGGCCCTGCATGATGCCGGAGACCCACATGGCGGTGATGTACACAACCGTGCCGATGGTGGAGGTCCAGAAATGAACGTTGACCAGCTTGGCAGAGTACATCTTGGTGTTCCACAGCTTCTCGACCAGGTGGTACAGAGCGCCAGCAGAGACCATGGCGACCCAGCCCAGGGCGCCGGAGTGTACGTGGCCCACGGTCCAGTCCGTGTAGTGAGACAGTGCGTTCACCGTCTTGGAGGACATGACCGGTCCTTCGAAGGTGGACATGGCATAGAAAGCCAGGGACATGATCATGAAACGCAGGATGTAGTCGGTACGCAGTTTGTCCCAGGCCCCGGACAGGGTCATCATGCCGTTGATGGCGCCACCCCAGGAAGGGATGATCATAGCCAGGGAAACGGCAGCGCCCAGAGAACCGGTCCAGTCAGGCAGTGCGGTGTACTGTAGATGGTGCGCACCCAGCCAGACATAACCGAACATCAATGCCCAGAAATGCAGCACGGACAGGCGGTAGGAGAATACCGGGCGGTTGGCCTGCTTGGGAACAAAGTAATACATGATGCCCAGGAAGCCAGCGGTCAAATAGAAGCCTACAGCGTTGTGACCCCACCACCATTGAATCATTGCGTCCTGTACCCCAGAGAACAGGGAGTAGGACTTGAACAGACTGACGGGAATGGCCAGGCTGTTGACCACATGCAGGTAGGTGATCATCACGAACATGCCCATGAAGAACCAGTTGGACACATAGATGTGACTGGTCTTGCGCTTAGCCACGGTCATGATGAAGTTCAGGCCAAAGGACAGCCAGACAACAGCAATGGCCAGATCGATGGGCCATTCCAGTTCAGCATACTCTTTAGATTGGGTGATACCCAGTGGCAGAGTGATAACAGCAGCGACAATGATCAGATTCCAGCCCCAGAAGGTGAACCAGGCCATTTTCGGGCTCCAAAGGGAGGTGCTGCCGGTTCGCTGAACGCTGTAAAAGCCTGTTGCGAACAGGGTGCAGCCGCCGAAAGCAAATATTACCGCGTTGGTGTGCAGTGGACGGAGACGGCCGAAAGTGATTTCGGCAATGTCGAAGTTCAGGACTGGCCAGGCCAGTTCTGAGGCGATGTAGGTTCCCACCAGGGTACCCACGACCAGATAGACGACGGCCATGACGGCGAACCATCGGACCACGTCAAAGTTATATTTCGTTTCTTCCACGAAAACCTCCCAATTCAGATTTCGAAAAAAACAACCCAGAAGCTAAAAATTTCAATGATGGCGAAAGCTTTTTTCTGATAGCAGATAAGGCGCGCCCAAAAAAGCGTACCGGACCTGTTTCACAAAAAAAGGTTCCCGACCGGCGTGATTATACAAAGATTAGGGGATGGTTATATGAGAAATGTCAGTTTTTTGTTCTAAAATTGACTTTCATCAGGTAGGCGTAGAATAAATAGGGTTATAGAGGGTTGATCAGGCCAAGAGGCGTCAATGCATGGATAAAATACAATTATGTGACTGCGGTTCCAAACTTGTTTTTTTATGCGTATTGTGTTGACCTTTTACCAGCTCGCCATTCCCTGTTTCCGGGGTAACCGTCACCCGGGGATTTGCAGCCAACTGGCGAAATATTCGGGCTAGGATCTGAGAAGAGCATTGAGGGCAGTAGGGTTCAAAATCTCAATATTCTTCGCTTGCGTGCTGATCAGCTCTTTCTTATGTAGATTTTTCAGCGTGCGGATTACAGTTTCCATGGCCAGTCCCAGGTAGTCCGCAATGGCGTCCCGGGACATGGGCAGGCGGAATTTCTGCGCGGGAAATCCGTGGGATTCGAAGCGCCCGGCCAGGTTGAGAAGGAAGGCGGCCACTCTCTGCTCGGCGGTTTGCAAGCCAGTGAGTGATCGCTCCCACTGCAGTTGCCGCGCATGGATGGCGGAAGCGCCAAGGAGATATGACTGGACGCGAATGAGTTCGTCCTTGCCCAGGGTTTCCTCCAACATGAGAAAGTCGAGCTGGCAAACAGAGCCTTTCTCCAGCACCCGGGTGGTGTGGTTGCACTTCTGCTGTCCAATATTCTCAATGCCGGCCAATTCGCCGGGCAGGTGAAATCCCATTACCTGGCTCTTGCGCCCCAGAATGGTTGCGCTGCTGATACAGGAACCGGAATGCACCAGGTACAGGTAGCGAAAACTGTCGCCTTCCCGGTAGAGAACCTCATTCTTTTCAACGGGGTGATCGCGCAGCACCACGCGGTTGAGGGAGCTGCAGTCTGGCGTTTCCAGCCCCAGAACCTTTGCTGTTTGATACAGGGCGCAATCCCGGCAGGCAACGGCGGTGGCGACCTTCATCTCCATGTATATCTTTCCGGTCTTTGCTTAGTTTGGATGCTGCAGCCGATCCAGGCAACCGTTCTGGTCTGACAGCAGTTTGAACAGCTGCTCCATTTCAAGGATCTTGATATGTTTGCGGTCCACTTCCAGAATCTTTTCTTCCTGAAAGTGAGTAAACAGGCGGCTCACGGTTTCCAGGGCAAGCCCCAGGTAAGAGCCGATTTCACGCCTGGACATACTGAGATTGAATTCCGTGGAAGAGAAGCCGTAACTGTGAAAGCGCACGGACAGGCTGAGCAGAAAAGCCGCCAGGCGCTCTTCTGCGGTGCTTTTGCCCAGTAGCACCATGAGGCCGGTTTCCTTTGAAATCTCTTTGCTCATGAGACGGAACATCTGGTGCTGCAGGCCGGGAACAGTAGCGGTGAGTTCTTCGAGCCGGGAAAAGGGTACTTCGCATACAGCTGTGGTTTCCAGTGCCTTGGCAGAACAAATGTGTTGGCCGGTTTCAATGCCATCCAGTCCCACGACTTCACCTGGCAGATGAAAGCCCACAACCTGCTCTGTGCCATTGGGACACTGGGTGTAGGTCTTGATAGTACCGCTCTTCACCACATAGATGCTGCCAAAACTGTTGCCTGTCTGAAAGAGGTGGTTGCCTCGATGCAGCGGCCGATTGCGCTGTACGATGGCGTCCAGCCTTTCTATATCGTTGTTCTCCAGACCCAGGGGCAGGCACAGTTTGGCAAGTCCGCAGTTCTTGCAGGCAGTCTTGAGTTTTTCCAGGGAAACGACTTTTGTTTGTGGCAAGACGTTCTCAACAAGGGGTGAATGGATAGGATCAGGGTATTTTGAATGCAAATCTGATCCAGATCAACAGTTGCCGGGACAAATAATGCAGAGGTGATGGCTTTGGTACTGAATTTGCAAAGAAGAAAGCCACCGACCGGAATCGATGGCTTTGTAGTGCTGGCTGGCGTGAAGCCAAGCCATGCGGGATAAGCTGGACCTGAAGGCCCAGGTGATTCGGGTGTTACTTCGATGGTGCAGCAGGCGCTCCCTGAGGGGCCGGAGGAGGCATCATGCCAGGATAACCATAACCGGGGCCAGGACCATAACCATAGCCGGGACCGGGACCGTAGCCATAACCGGGACCGTAGCCATAGGGCGCGTAACCATAGCCATAACCATTGTTATAGCGGTTATAGCCACGACCATAGCCGTTGCCGCTGCCGCGGCCACTGAAACCCATGTTGAAATTGGCATCGCCGCTGCCGTCACCCATCCAGTCGCCCATGTTGTCCCAGGCATTGTTGCCATAGCCACGGTCACCACCCCATGGGCCGCCCCACCAGGCGCTGGCGCTGGACATAGTGAAAATGGCAGCGCTGGCAATGGCGACTGCGCCGAGTGTTTTTACAAATTTTTGCATTTGGAAACTCCTTTGATGTTCACAGTTGAGTAGTTGTTTGGCGTCCCCGCAGGGGGCCGGGTACAGCGCAAGAATCAGCCATGTGGATTTCAGGTTTGGAAATGGCTAGAACCATTTTCCTGGCCATGAATCCAATTGACCCGCGTAGAGAATCAAATCAAAGCGCAACATATATTTGGTGTAGTTATTCTTGCAACGGGAAGTTAAATATAGAGTACCCATGGCAATTGCGCCAGTGCTATTTGTCTCTGCTGTCCAGGAAGTGGTGGCTGGAAGCGGTCCTGGGCAGGGATCGAAACCCGAGAGAATGTTGAAAAAGCCCCTTCCTGGACTATGGCTCCAGGTGAATGTCATTGAGTGGCTGTGCCGCGTCTGATAAAATTCCCTTCCGTCCGCTAGTTCCCCAATCACCAAGAATCTCGGGTCTGATGACAAAATACATATTCATAACGGGCGGTGTTGTATCCTCCCTGGGCAAAGGCATTGCCTCCGCCTCCCTTGGCGCATTGCTCGAAGCACGTGGCCTGAGAGTCACCATGCTCAAGCTCGATCCCTATATCAATGTGGATCCCGGCACCATGAGTCCTTTCCAACATGGCGAAGTGTTTGTTACCGAGGACGGCGCCGAGACAGACCTGGATCTTGGACACTACGAGCGCTTTATCAATACCACCATGGGGAAGCACAACAACTTCACCAGTGGTCAAGTCTATGAAAGTGTGATCCGAAAGGAAAGACGAGGGGATTACCTGGGGGGCACTGTTCAGGTCATTCCTCATATTACGGACGAAATCAAACGCCAGATCCGCCTGGGCGCCGATGATTTTGATGTGGCCATGGTGGAAATCGGCGGTACCGTTGGTGACATCGAGTCCTTGCCGTTCATGGAAGCCATCCGCCAGATGGGCGTGGAACTGGGACGGGAAAATGTTCTGTTCATGCACCTGACCCTGGTGCCTTACATTCCCACCTCCGGGGAGATCAAAACCAAACCCACCCAGCACTCCGTCAAGGAGCTGCGTTCCATCGGCATTCAGCCTGA
>JALWRH010000043.1 GCA_026994195.1 Sedimenticola sp.
ATTCATTGTTTCCTTTCTAAACTCTAAAAATAGTTTAACATTTTCAACTTCTCCAACTGGGTCTCCCCATTCAAAATCTGAATATTTCCACACGGTTTCCTCATTATTTAGTTTAATCCAAGGAGGCAATATATTACAAAAGTCACCATATAGATTATGAGCACGGGCAATGAGTAGCCTTCTTATGGTAGGAGAAAAATCTGTTGGCCTCAAAAGGCTTGTTGGGATAAATGCTGTATTGGTTGGACATGTGAAAAGACCAAAAAGTTTATAGCTTTTTTTGTTCTCCTTGACTTCAAACTCAGAAAATAACCTGTTGTTGAATTCTTTATGGTCCGCCAAATGAGCGAGAGCATAATTTTTTGGTCCAAACTTTTGGAATTTATTTTTCCTAAATATAAATGACCATATTTGCTTGGGAAAATCATTATCATCTAACCTGACAGCATCATTTATTTCTTTATCAGACAATTCTGTGTGCTTACGAAAAAAAGCTATTTCTTTGCTACCTGCATAGCGGCGTACTCCAGGGAATGCGCACGGCGATTTTTCCCATAAATATATTTCCGGATCTATATTTTTGTTTTCAAGTTTCTGTGACCAAGCCGACTGGTTTTTAATATTATCTTTAACGATCTCTTCTATTATTTGAGGGTTCAAAAATTTGATATACTTGGCGGTAAGCCTTATTAGTTCATACAGTTCGTTATCATCAGGATGATCCCAATCTGGCCAGTCAGGTTTTTTCATCCTCGTAACCGTTCGCGCTCGTTTTCTATTTTTCGGTTCATTAGTTTTTGCACCAGATTTAAACTCAAAGTATAATTTAACTGCTTGCTTAAGGGTGGCTGTCCCGTTATAGATTGATCCATTTATCGGAATATTGTGTTTTTGCGGGCTGTTATTTCGCTCATCATTTTTTGTGTAGGACAATCTTTGAATTAGCAATTTTCCTCCATCTCTCCTGTAATGATCATCAAGATTGCCTTCATACTGTTCTACCGTTCTACAGTTAGTAATCCTAGATCTTGCGGTACCTTCTTTATATTTGTCACTCAACCACTCAAAAAATTGCGAATCATTCATAAATTTGTCCAAAGGTATAACAGTTGATTATCAAGCCAGCACTAAATATCGTGATACCCAGCCGGCACTGATACTGTAATACCCCGCCAAACATACAGCTGCAAACTCCCATTGCAATTGACCTCCCAAGGCGCCAACCCATTGATATCATATTAGTTATACGAACTCATCGTTCTCTATGAATCAGCTTTGTACGGCTCTATACTTAAAAAAACCGTCTAGAATGGGAAACCACCTGGGGGCATACCGCCACCAGGTGGCATGCCGCCTCCGGGCATCTTGCCTTTCATGCCACGCATCATCTTTGCCAGGCCACCGCCTTTCATCTTTTTCATCATTTTCTGCATCTGCAGGAACTGTTTCATCATGCGATTAATGTCCTGAACCTGGGTTCCCGATCCCCGGGCTATGCGGCGCTTTCGGGCGCCCTTGATGATATTGGGGAACTCCCGCTCCTGGGGCGTCATGGAATTGATGATGGCGATGAGTTTCTTGATCTCTTTGTCACCGGCTTGGGCTTTCACTGCTTCCGGCACCTGGCCCATGCCCGGTAGTTTGTCCATGAGACCAGCCACGCCGCCCATGTTGGCCATCTGTTCCATCTGTTCCTTGAAGTCGCTCAGGGTGAAACCCTGGCCTTTGTGCAGTTTCTTGGCCAGCTTGGCGGCTTTTTCCTTGTCCACCTTCTCGCTGATTTCCTCGACCAGGGAGACCACGTCCCCCATGCCGAGGATGCGTGAGGCCACCCGGTCGGGGTAGAAGGGCTCCAGGCCGGTGCTCTTTTCTCCGACCCCCAGAAACTTGATGGGCTTGCCGGTGATCTTGCGGATGGAAAGCGCTGCCCCGCCCCGGGCGTCGCCATCTGCCTTGGTCAGGATCACGCCAGTGAGAGGCAGGGCTTCGTTGAATGCCTTGGCGGTGTTCGCCGCATCCTGACCTGTCATGGAATCCACCACAAACAGGGTTTCCACGGGATTGACGATGCGGTGCAGCTCCTTGATCTCCGACATCATCTCGTCGTCGATATGCAGGCGGCCTGCGGTATCCACAATGAGCACATCCATGTGGGCTTTCTTCGCTGCCTTGAGCGCCGCCTTGGCAATAGCGGCAGGCTTCTGTTTGGGATCGCTGGGGAAGAACTCGACGCCTACTTCTCCCGCCAGCGTCTGCAACTGGTCGATGGCCGCAGGACGGTACACGTCCGTACTTACCACCATGACTTTCTTCTTCTCTTTCTCCCGCAGGAACCGGGCCAGTTTGCCGGTGCTGGTGGTCTTGCCCGAACCCTGCAAACCGGCCATGAGAATCACTGCCGGGGGCTGGGCGCGCAGGTTGAGGCTTTCGTTGGCCTCACCCATGACCTTGATGAGTTCGTCGTTGACGATCTTCACCAGGGCCTGGCCGGGGGTGAGGCTTTTCAGGACATCCTCGCCCAGGGCTTTTTCCCGCACCTCGTCCACGAACGCCTTGACCACGGGCAGAGCCACGTCTGCTTCGAGCAGAGCCATACGCACTTCGCGCATGGTGTCCTTGATGTTGTCTTCGGTGATGCGTCCCTGCCCGCGCAGGTTCTGCACCACGCGCCCAAGGCGGTCGGAAAGATTGTCGAACATGTTGATTCAGTCCTGTTCTGAAGCTGTGTTGGGTCAATTATATATGTTGTGCGGCACTTTCGATATGGACGGCGATATGCCATCATTTCACCCCATGGAAAATACCCTGATCATGATTCTGGCCGTCACCCTCTATATCCTGTCGGGCGCGGTATTCAGCCTGCGCCTGTTTCGCGCCGCCAAGGCCGGGCGCCCCAGCAAGCGCCTGGGGCTGATCCTGGGCTTCTCTGCCCTGCTGGCGCACGGCTGGTTGCTCTACCAGAGCCTGCATACTCTGCAGGGAGTCAACTTCAGCTTCTTCAACGCCGTGTCCTTTGCCGCCTGGGTGATTGCCCTGCTCTATCTTCTGGCAGCTCTGAGCAAACCTGTGGAATCCCTGGGCGTGGTGCTGCTGCCGATGGCGGCCCTGACCCTGCTTCTGGACTACTTCTTCCCGGGCATGCGTCTGTTGCCCCCGCATACCGACTGGAAGCTGCGCGCTCATGTCATCAGCTCCATCCTCGCTTACAGCGTCCTGGCCATGGCGGCTGTGCAGGCTATTCTGCTGGCGGTCCAGGATAGGCATTTGCGCAAGCACCACCCCGGTGGCTTCATCCGTGCCCTGCCTCCCCTGCAGACCATGGAAGGACTGATGTTCGAGATGATTCTCATCGGTTTTGTCCTCCTGACCATCGCTCTGGCCAGCGGTTTCATCTTTCTTGACGACATGTTCGCCCAGCATCTGGTGCACAAGACCCTGCTCTCCATTCTTGCCTGGCTGTGCTTTGCCGTGCTGCTGTGGGGCCGTCATCGCTTCGGCTGGCGCGGGCGCACCGCCATCCGCTGGACCATGGCCGGATTCGTGGTTCTGGCCCTGGCCTATTTTGGCAGCAAGGCCGTGGTGGAGCTGATTCTGAAGCGCTGAGGCAGTTCACAATACGCTCAACCCCCCTCCCGGCATTTGCTATAATCCGCGCCACCCTGCCCTCGTAGCTCAGCAGGATAGAGCAGCCGCCTCCTAAGCGGCAGGTCGGACGTTCGAATCGTCTCGAGGGCGCCAATTTTTCAAGGACAGGCGCATGTCTTCTGAATATCCCTATGCCACCCTGCAAGCCCTACTGCAGTTGGAGAATCCTCTGCCATGGACCGAACACTGGTCCGCCGCGGAGGATTTTCTGTTGCTGGTGGCTGAACACTGCCTGGAACAGCAGCCTGCCAGCATCCTCGAATGCAGCAGCGGCCTGAGCACTCTGGTCTTGGCGCGCTGCTGCCAGCTCAATGGCAAAGGAAAAGTGACCAGCCTGGAAAATGGCGAAACCTTTGCCCAGGCCACCCGGGAAAACCTCTCCGCCCTGGGGCTGAATGACCATGCGCAAGTGCTATATGCGCCTTTGGAGCCTCAGGAAGTGAATGGACGCCGCTTCGACTGGTACCAGCGGCAGCAGATGCCCCAGCAGATCGAGGTACTAGCCGTGGACGGACCGCCAGGTTTTCTGCAACAGCACTCGCGCTATCCCGCCCTGCCGCTGTTACGGGATCATCTGGCCCCCGGTTGCCACATCTTTCTCGACGATGCCGGGAGAGAAGACGAAAAGGAGATCACCAGACTGTGGTGTCTGGAGAATCCCGGTCTGAAGCATCGCTATCTCGATTATGAACGGGGTTGCTCGGTGTTCGTACTCCCCTGATCCCCGCCTCCCGCTGAATTGAGACCAAGGACTGGCGGTGGTTCAGGTTAGGGATGTCGGTGGCAGGGATGCCACCGTCAAGCCCCCAAGGATGGGTTTACTGCGTTCTCTGACCTGAACCACCGCCAGTCCCAAACAGCGGGATTTTGCTTGAGTCAATGACATTGGGATTAAACTGTCGGCTCTGAAGCATTGTGCCGCACCTGCCACTCGGCCAGAGCCGCATCCAGGTCGCCCTGGGCGCCGATGGCCTGCCAGAATCCGGTAAAATCAGCCGCGGCCTGTTCCAGACGGACTTCCAGGCAATGACTCTTGTCCCGCAGAAACAGGCGGATATTGGCTTCCACGCTGTCCACATAGTCCCGGGCCAGTTCCAGGGGAGAAGCCTGCGCCTCCCCACCCAGCAATACCCCTTCACGCCAGGCCTGCATGATGCCGAAATCCATGCGCCGGGCGAAGCTGCGGGCGGTGGCTTCCGGGTCCCGGTGCAGATGCACGTAAAAAGCCTGATCGCCATATTTCTCATCCAGGCGGCCAAGCAGCCAGCACAGGCGGTTGTCCGCCTCGATATGATTCTGCGGATAGTCCAGGCGTCTGCTGCCGTGCAGATGCACACGGGTTTCATGGCCCGCACTGAAGTTGCGCATATGCTCACAGGCACGGATAAAGGTCGTGGAGCCGCAGCGCCCCGTGTTCAGCACGAAGACGTTCATGCCAGCAACTGCCGCCACAAGGCTCTCTCCCGAGGATAGCCGGCCAGGGCTCTGGCCATGTCCGCCAGACGCGCTTCCCGATGCCCGGGTGAATTCATCTGGCGCACCCCGGCGGCCTCATCGCCAAAGCTGTGTTCCATGCTACCCAGGAAACGGTGCATGGGTTGCAACACCTCCGGACAGTCCCGCCACCATTGCCCGCCGTCATCCAGCAACTCCCTCAGGGCCGCGGTCTTGGCCAGGATATCCTGGCGTTTACGGGCGTAGCGTTCGGCCATTTCCGCCTCCACTTCCTCCAGTATCCGGCCTATGGCCTCTGGCGCCGGGGGGGTGGCGGGATAGCCCAGTTCCGTCAGGCGAATCATGCTGAACAGCATCACGTCACCATAGTACTGGCGTTCGAACTCGCCGCTGATATCGGAATAGTCTTCCTGGTGTTCGATACCGGGCCGAAATTCGGCGCGCCCGGCTTCAGTCACGGTGCGCTTGTGCAGCATGGGCAGGTTGGAGGAAACGAAGCCCGCACCCTGTTCAGCCGCGACGATGCGCCCGAGCACAGGCCCCGCCATGCGCAGCCGGAGCGCGGCAAAGGGGATGAAATATTCCAGCCCGGCGCGGTTGAACACATAGTTGCCCGTGTACACGGTGCGCGCTGGCGCCAGGGTTTCCTCCAGGGGCTTAAATGCGTAAGCCGTCTGGCGGGT
>JALWRH010000044.1 GCA_026994195.1 Sedimenticola sp.
GAAAAAATCCTCAGCCGGCGCACCGCCAGCGCAGCCCGGCAGCGGCAGACGCGCCTGCGTCTGGCCCTGGCCATGAACCGGCCCGGGGAACTGCCTGCTGACCTGATGTCGCCGCCAGTGCCGGATATGGAGCAGAGCCTTCCCGAAATCAGCGAGCTCTATGCCCGCGTGTTGCAGGACAATCCTACTCTTCAGGCCCTGCGCCAGCGCATAGTGGCGGCAAGGCAGAACCTGGAAGCCGCAACCCGGCGCTACGGGCCGGTGCTGCGCGGAGAAATGCAAGCCAATTACTACAACCGGGAAACCCGCTCCACTTCTCCTTTCAGTGCGGCCCTGGTGCTGGAAATGCCACTGTACAGTGGCGGCAGGGATGATGCGCAAAGCGCAAAGGCCAGGGCCGATCTGCTGGACAGTCAGGCGCGCCTGTCCCGCCTGGAACTTGAATTGCGCCAGCAGATACTGGAATTGTACCTGGAACAGGAACAACTCCAGCGCCGGGCGAAAGAACTGCAGGTGCGGGAAGAATACCGGGATCTGTACCTGGATCGCAGCCGCACCCTGTATGAACTTGAGCGCACTTCGGATCTGGGAGACGCCATGGTGCAGACAACCGCAGTAAAACTGGAGCTGGCGCGCATACACTACCAGTGGCTGCTCAATCAGGCGCGTTTGCAGGCCTTTTTCGGAAAACTGCTTGACGGGCAAGACCATGAGGAGAACAAAGGATGAAAGCTTGGAGGATGCTGCTGTTGTTCCCGGCCCTGTGGGCGGCAACGGCGACCGGGACACCGCCGGATCAGGGGCGTGAGCTTGCGCTTGGCACGCTGGTTTCTGGTGTTGTCGCCGAGGTGAAGGTCCGCGAAGGGCAACAGGTCAAGGCAGGGGATGTATTGATCGTACTGGATCAGCGGGAGTTCCGCGCCCGCCTCGACAGAGCCCGGGCTGTCGCTTCGCGCGCCAGGGCGTTGTTTGCCGAAGCTTTGCGCGAAGAGGAGCGCGCTCAGGAACTCTATGATCGTGGCCTGCTATCCGACCACGAGCTGCAGAAAGCGCAGATAGGGAGCCTGGAGGCCCGGGCGCGCAAAGCCGAAGCGGCAGAGGAACAGACCCAGGCTGAGCTGGACCTGGAGCGCAGCCGCATACGGGCTCCCCGAGACGGCAGGATTGTCGAGGTAAAGGCCTGGAAGGGACAACCGGTGCAGAATGCTCTGACGATTCAGCCTCTGGTTGTTCTTGGCGTGCAAGGGAGGCAGGGCCGGAAAGATCGGGTAAGTGAACCATGAATAAGCGAACCATGAAATGTATCCGCTGTATCGTTTCCGGGCGTGTGCAGGGCGTCTGGTTTCGGGAGACCACGCGCCGCAAGGCCGTGGAGCTGGGATTATCCGGCCAGGCTCTGAACCTGCCAGATGGCAGGGTGCAGGTCACGGCCTGTGGCGAAGAACAGGCCCTGGCGGCGCTGCAGGAATGGCTCTGGAAGGGATCTCCCCTGTCCCGGGTGGATGACGTGCGCTGCGAGGAACTGACGGAAGGGTTTTCCAGCAGTGGTTTCCATACCGGCTGAAGCCTGGCCCGCATCGCTCACCAGGTTGCCCCAATTTCTCCTTCCGAGTCGTGAAAACCCAGGGATGGGCTTTTACGACATCCTCCCCAGAGGGAGAGGGGACTATGTGGCATCTTTTTCCACGATCCGGGGTAGCGCAAAAGCGGCGCCAGGACTCAGGATTCCTGGTGAGAGTTTTGGGAAGGCCAGTGTGCGGAAATATAACCCGCAATGGACACGCAGATGATCAGAACCACTTCATGGGCGTGTTGCAACAGCAGCAGCCCGCTAAGATTAATGGTCTGCGGCCACAGCAGAAAGGCAGCGCCAAGTTCTGCGCCAATGATGAGAAGGCAGGTCTGCCACCAGGGCAAGGAAGTGTATCTGACCACGAGGAAGGCCACCAGAGCGGCCAGCAGGCCGACGCCCGGGAATTGCACCACCAGCATTTCCCATGTTACCAGTCCAGCGTAGCTGCCCAGGGTGCTGCTGAACCATTGAAACCAACCATTCGGGGCGGGAATGGCTGCAGTGTAGCCAAGCAGCCAGCTGCCTGCCACGGCAATAAGAATGCCTGCAGCAACGCTGACAGTTGTGCTGCCCATCTGTTTCATGGTTTCACCTCGTTTGTTCCATAAACCTGGTATGTCAATTCTACAGGGTTCAATCGCCAGGTGTGAATGGCTTTCCTGAGCATCCCGTCAGGGAGTTCCTTTGAGTTCAGGAGGGCGGAAGCGGCTATCGTTGCCGCCATAGGTGATACGGCCGTTGCCGGGGCGCTGTACAAAAGCCTGTCCTGCTTCCTGTGGGTTTGAAAAAGGGCGGGGAGCGGGCTTGATATTTATCTTGCTGCGTCCCTGTCCGCTGGGCGTCGGCTCCAGGGGAGGAGGAGACGTTGAAGAAGGCATAGACTGGCTTGTTCCGGTACTGCTGTCATAGGCTGTGGCTGGTGGCGCATAGGTGTTTGTTGCGGGAATGGCCGGTTGAGCAGTGCCATAGGCCGGGGCCGCAGGCTGGACATAAGCCGGTTGGGTATACGCAGGCTGGGTGCCATAACTCCAGGCTGGAGCAGCACCGGGGATAGGAGGATCATACACGGGTGCAACCTGGGCGGGAGCAGTCATGGCTGGATAGCCGTAGGGCAGACCGTTGTAGCCCCCGAACATGTTGTTCATCATTCTCCCGGGATTGGCGCTGAAGCCGGGAGCCGGGGCCGGGGCCGGGGCATTGTTGTTCCAGTAATTGGGAGGGGCGTAACCGGGGGCAGCTGTGGCTGCCGGATAGCGGGCGCCGCCAGGACTGGAGGGAATGAACTGCCGGTGATCGCCCGCTGTATTTTGCGCTTGGCTTCCGTCTGTGGGACGGTAGGAGCCGGGTACGGGGGGGCGATTGTCCGCCAGGGCCAGTGTTCCCAATAGCAGTCCCCCGAGACTGATGGTGGCCTTTGTGTGAAAATGCATCTTCTACCCTCCTTTGTCCGTCTCGATATGCGGACTCCATGCTGTTTATCCTGCCTCAAATAGAATTGTTTTGGAAGCTTCCCCATGAAATTGCCTCCCCTTGCCAAGGGCCGTATCTTGCGGCGTTACAAGCGTTTCCTGGCCGATGTAGAGCTGGAGAACGGTGATCAGGTGGTGGCGCATGTGCCCAACACGGGGCGCATGACCGGATGCTGGGCGCCTGGTGCGCCGGTGCAACTCTCCCACAGCAGCAATCCACGCCGCAAGCTGGCCTGGACCCTGGAAAGGGTGGACATGGGTCAGGGATGGGTGGGGGTGAATACCCAGCGCACCAATCCCGTGGTGGCGGAGGCTCTGGAAGCCCATGCGGTACCGGGACTGGATGTTTATGGGAGCATACTTCGGGAAGTCAAAACCGGGCAGGGCAGTCGCCTGGATTTCCTGCTGCAGCAGGAAGGTTTTCCCGATGCCTGGGTGGAAGTGAAAAATGTCACCCTGTTGGTAGCGGATTGCCTGGCTTTTCCTGATGCCCTGTCTGAACGAGGCCGCAGGCATCTGCAGGAGCTGGCTGCTTTGTGCCAGCAGGGGTACAGGGCTGTGATTCTATACGCCCTGAACCGTCCCGAAGGCCATTGTTTCCGTCCGGCCGATGAGGTGGATGCAAAGTACGGGCGGCTGCTCAGGCAGGTGGTGGATCAGGGAGTGGAGGTGCTGGCTCTGCGTCTGGTGCATACGCAGAACGGCATAATTGCGGGAGACCTGGTTGATATCGACTTGTCATATTATTAATAGCCCACTGAGTCTGCGATCAGCCCCTGGGGAATCTGCGCAAGATAATGTATCTTCGATTTGATTTCACCTGTGGCGCTGAGAAAGATGTCGCGCCAGCCGGGAGGAGTCGTGTCGAGTCCGAAACCCGGTTGCCCGGGAGCAAACTGGATGCAGGTGGATGGCGTGGCCATCAGCTTGAGGTGCCCCAGCCGGCCTTCCCATGACTGGTGGACATGTCCCCAGCAGATGCCTTTGACCCGGGGATCGTCCTGCACCCGGAAGAGCAGGGCTTCGCCGTTGTCCAGACCTATCTCGTCCAGCCAGCGGCTGCCAATGGGTACGGGCTGGTGATGCAGGAATACAAGGACATTTGCAGGTGCGTCCTGCAGCGCACGGTCAAGCACGTCGAGTTCATGCCGGGAGAGATGGCCGTGTTCCTTGCCAGGCACCTGGCTGTTGAGCAACACCAGTCGCCAGTTGCCGATGTCCAGCTGGCCTCCGGTTGTTATGCCCTGTTTCTCCAGGGTAGTCTGCATGTTTATGACATGATCATGGTTGCCGGGGATGACGGCCCCGGGACATTCGGCGCTTTGCAGGGAATGCGCCAGGTTCTGGTAGCCGGCACGGGAGCCATCATGCACCAGGTCGCCGGTGACGATGACCAGCTCAGGAGAAGCATTCTGGCAGGCAGAATGGAGTACCTGCTGCATGGAATCCAATGTATTCAGCCCCAGCAGTGTTCCTTTGGGGTCAGCGTACAGGTGACAGTCGCTGATTTGCAGCAGGTGCAACTCCGCACCTGGGTTGGCAGTGTTCATGGCATGTCGGCATTGGTTCAGGTGTTCCTAACCCTATACGGAAAGGAAACCGCCGGCATGGGGACATGTGAAAGACTGTGATCTGTTGCTCAGAAGCCTTCTGTGGATGTGAACAGGCCCACACGAAGGTCCTTGGCGGCATAGATCTCCCTGCCATCCACCTCAAGCTTTCCGTCGGCAATGCCCAGAATCAGCTTGCGGGCAATAACCCTTTTTATATCAATGGTATATTTCACCTCTCCAGCGTTAGGCAACACCTGTCCGGTGAATTTTACCTCGCCCACTCCCAAGGCCCGGCCATGGCCTGGATTGCCCAGCCAGCCCAGGTAGAAACCCACCAGCTGCCACATGGCATCCAGTCCCAGGCAGCCCGGCATGACCGGATCGCCGGGAAAATGGCATTCGAAGAACCACAGATCAGGATGGATATCCAGGGTTGCGATGATCTGCCCCTTGTCATGCTTGCCGCCTTCTTCACCGATATGGGTGATGCGATCCATCATGAGCATCTTGTCCACGGGCAGCTGGGCATTGCCCGGACCGAACAGTTCACCGTGTCCGCATTTTATGAGGTCTTCTTTGTCGTATGCGTTTTTACGTTCCATATTGTCTTATTGTTCCAGAAGTGATTGGATGTGGGACACGATGTTGTCCAGGGAGAGCATCTGATTCTCATCGGCGTCACGGGCGCGGAATTCCACCTCGCCCTTGTCCAGGCTGCGTTCGCCCACCACCACCCGCAGGGGAATCCCCATGAGCTCATGGTCGGCGAACATGACGCCGGGACGCTGGTCGCGGTCATCGAACAGCACTTCGATGCCCACCTGCTGCAGATCCTGGTAGAGTTTTTCCGCAGCTTCCCGGACTTTTTCTGATTTCTTCATCTGCATGGGCAGCAGGGATACCTGGAAAGGCGCAATACTCCGGGGCCAGATGATGCCTTTGTCGTCATGGTGTTGCTCAATAGCCGCGCCAACCACCCGGGAAACACCGATGCCGTAACAGCCCATGGTCATGGTCACGGCCTTGCCGTTCTCATCCAGTACCGTGGCATTCAGGGCCTGGCTGTACTTGGTGCCCAGCTGGAAGATATGGCCGACCTCGATGCCCCGGGCGATGGTGAGCACGCCCTTGCCGTCGGGACTGGGGTCGCCTTCCACCACATTGCGTATGTCCGCAACTTCGGGAAGGGGCAGATCCCTTTCCCAGTTGATGCCGAAATAATGCTTGCCGTCGATGTTTGCGCCTGCGGAAAAATCCGCCAGCACCGCTACGGAGCGGTCCGCAATGGCAGGAATGGGGAGATTCACGGGCCCCAGGGAGCCGGGACTGGCGCCAACGGCCTCGCGGATTTCCTCTTCCGTGGCGAAGCACAGGGGAGAGGCCACCTGGGGCAGTTTCTCCGCCTTGATCTCATTGAGTTCATGGTCGCCGCGCACCAGCAGGGCAACGAGTCCTCCCTCGGCGGCCTGCACCACCAGGGTCTTCACGGTCTGCTCGATTGGTTGGCCGAACTGCTCCACCAACTCGGCGATGGTTTTGGCATTCGGCGTGTCCACCAGTTCCATCTCCTTCGAAGGAGCGGGGCGTTCGTCACGGTCGGGCAGGGCCTCGGCTAGCTCCACGTTGGCGGCATAATCACTTTCCGTGGAGAAGGCGATGGCGTCTTCTCCCGAATCTGCCAGCACATGGAATTCGTGAGAGCCGCTGCCGCCGATGGAACCCGTATCTGCCGCCACAGGGCGGAAGTCCAGGCCGCAGCGGCTGAAGATGCGGCTGTAGGTGGCGTGCATCAGGTCGTAGGTCTGCTGCAGGGATTCCTGATCCGTGTGGAAGGAATAGGCGTCCTTCATGAGGAATTCACGGGCGCGCATGACGCCGAAGCGGGGCCGGATTTCGTCACGGAACTTGGTCTGGATCTGGTAGAAATTCACGGGCAGCTGGCGATAACTCTTGAGCTGGTTGCGGGCCAGGTCGGTGATGATCTCCTCATGGGTGGGGCCCAGGCAGAATTCCCGGTTGTGGCGGTCGTGGAAGCGCAGCAGTTCGGGGCCATATTGCTCCCAACGGCCGGATTCCTGCCACAGTTCGGCGGGTTGCACCACAGGCATGGACAGCTCCAGGGCGCCGGAGCGGTCCATCTCCTCGCGCACGATGCGCTCTACCTTGCGCAGCACCCGCAGCCCAAGGGGTAGCCACACGTACAGGCCGGAGGCCAGCTTGCGGATCAGACCCGCACGCAGCATCAGCTGGTGGCTGGGGATTTCGGCATCCGCCGGAGTTTCCTTCAGTGTATGCAAGGGAAACTGGGAAATGCGCATCGCGATTCTCCTGAACCAGGTCACAGATAATTAAAGGGACAAGGCAGGCTCAGAACCTGCCAAAGCTGCCCATTCTAGCCTAAACCGCCCTGCGGCGGTATGTCTCAAGGCCAGGATGCTCAGGGGGAAGGGGCTTTATTGTGGCCTGCCCAGATTCCAGAGGCGTTCCGCATGGGTGCCCAGATACCAGAAGCTTGCCGCCAGCAAAGCGAAGAACAACGCCTTGTGCATGCTGTCCCAGAAATACTCGAAAAACCGGGTGTACAGGTTGATGCCCAGGAAAACGATGCCAAAACCACGGGTCATGGGGTCCTGGAAGCGCATACCGTGATAGATGGCCGCCAGGGCCGCCATGCCAAAGAGAACGGACCACAGAGCCAGCTCACTATGGCCAGTGTTCTTCCAGTGGCCGATGTCACCGTAGTTGCCGAAGATAGACATGATCCACAGGGAAATGAAAAAGTACAACAGGCCCATGGCGCGGGTGCTATAGATGAACGTCTGTCCCCGGGACCAGCGGTTGAACAGGCCACTCAGGGCCAGCAGTGCCAGACCGAACAGGACGAAGCGCAACGGGTAGTTCATGCCCAGGTAGTAGGCGCCCCAGCCAGAGAGGTAACCCGTTTCTGCACCCAGCCAGCTGCCCAGGGATATCAGACCGAACACCCACACCAGGGTGGAAGGGAACCACAGGCCCAAAGCGCCGTAGATCAGGCTCGCCAGGAGCAGCAGGATGGAAAAATGGCCACTACCGTCATCTATTATCTTTCCCAGTAGGGCAATGCTGAGGGCGGTGCCGAGAACGCCAAGAAAAAACAGGGCTTCATTGCTGAAATGCTTCTGCGGAAACCGGCGACGGCGTTTCAGTGCCCGGTTGTAGATGAAGGCCGTAAAGATTGTGCTGAGTATCAACTTGACGGTGTCCGGCGCGCTGAACAGCTTTCGGATGATCTCCATCAGCCAGCGGTCGTTGAGTACAGCGCCCACGGAAATGACGATACTGACAATGGCAAACCAGAACGCATACCGGGCCAGCCGTTGCCAGTCGAAAAAGACCATCTGGATGTCCGCCTCCAGTTCCTGCTTCTGTTTGTCGGAGATTCGCCCTTCAGCATTCCATGCGTCGAGTGCGCTGCGCAGAAACCTGGCTTTTTTGGGGGGAAGTTGCATGTCGGCATCTTAGATTAATCCGGCAACCAAGTACATTGCCCCCAGCCGACCTGTTTGAGCTGATGGCAAGGCATCTCAGAGTCAGACAGTCCTTTCTGCATGGCAGAAACGTTGCCGGCAGGGCGGTGTTATAATTGCGCCCATCAAATTTTCCGTGAGCAAGCACTATGTCCAAGAACAAGGTAAACAAGGTGGTACTGGCCTATTCTGGCGGTCTGGATACCTCTGTGATTCTGAAATGGTTGGAAGACGAATACGGTTGTGAAGTGGTGACTTTCACCGCCGATATCGGCCAGGGCGAGGAAGTGGAGCCGGCCCGGGCCAAGGCCCAGGCCATGGGCATCAAGGAGATCTATATCGAGGATCTGCGCGAGGAATTCGCCCGGGACTATGTCTTCCCCATGTTCCGCGCCAATGCCGTCTATGAAGGGGAATATCTGCTGGGCACGTCCATCGCCCGGCCTCTCATCGCCAAGCGCCTGGTGGAGATCGCCAAAGAGACCGGCGCAGACGCCATTTCCCACGGCGCCACAGGCAAGGGCAACGACCAGGTACGCTTCGAGCTGGGAGCCTATGCCCTGATGCCGGACGTGAAGATCATTGCCCCCTGGCGGGAGTGGGATCTGCTCTCCCGGGAAAAGCTCATGAAGTATGCCGCCGAGCATGGCATCGACGTGGATTTCGCCAAGGCGGGCAAGAAATCACCCTATTCCATGGACGCCAACCTCCTGCATATCTCCTACGAGGGCGACATCCTGGAAGATCCCTGGAACGAGCCCGAGGAAGACATGTGGCGCTGGACGGTTTCGCCCGAGAAAGCGCCGGATGAGCCGACCTACGTGGAACTGACCTATGAAAAGGGCGATATTGTGGCCATTGACGGCAAGGCCATGTCGCCTTCCGAAGTCATGGAGTATCTGAACAAGGTCGGCGGCGAGAACGGCGTGGGGCGGGACGATATCGTGGAGAACCGCTTCGTGGGCATGAAGTCCCGGGGCTGCTACGAAACCCCGGCGGGCACCATCATGCTCAAGGCGCACCGGGCCATGGAATCCCTTACCCTGGACCGCGAGGCCGCCCATCTCAAGGATGAGCTCATGCCCCGCTACGCCAAGATGATCTACAACGGCTTCTGGTGGTCTCCCGAGCGCCAGGCCCTGCAGGCCCTCATCGACCAGACCCAGGAAGTGGTCAACGGCGTGGTGCGAGTGAAGCTGTACAAGGGCAATGTCATCGTGGTGGGCCGTAAATCGGATACCAACAGCCTGTTCGACGAGGCCATCGCCACTTTCGACGACGATGAAGGCGCTTACGATCAGAAGGATGCTGAAGGCTTCATCAAGCTCAATGCCCTGCGCCTGCGGGTGGCGGCGCGCAAGAGGCATTGAACCTGGCCAAGGGGCCGGAGTTGCCGCGGCGATTCCGACTCCGGTTTTTCAGCTGTTGAAAAAGCGCTGGCTCATGCGCACGATCTGGGGCCAGTCCTGGACGGTGATGGACTGGCCATGGGCCAGGTTGTTGCGCAGGGATTCCATGGCGCGTATGGCCTGGTCGGCCTGGCTCTTGGACTTGAAGCCGAAGTCCCTGAGAAAGCGCTGATCCTGCGCCAGCAGGTAGCTCTTGTCGGACAGCTGCAGGCAGTCCACCAGTTCGATGTGCTGCGCGCCCCGCCGCTGCCGTTCCTCCAGCAGCGCCCGGGCCTTGGCCAGGCGGGCCGGGCTGCATTTGTCCACCCAGCTTTCATCCGGCCAGTGTTTGCGTATGAGTTCGGTGAAGCGGATCTCCAGCATGGTGATGATGCCGAACAGCCACATGCGCACGATGGGCTTTTCCATGTCGGTTCGCGTGATGACGCCGGAGACGGCATTGAGCAGGGAGACGAAACAATGGTCGTGACGGCTGAGCACCAGGATCACTTCTGAAAGATTGGCGTCACCATACACCTGCTGGTCGGGGCTGAATCCGCGGCTGTGATCCAGGCAGGTTTCGCCGGTCAGGTCTTCCCTGCGCATATAGCCGATCACGGTGCCTCTGTCCCTGACGCCGGCTACCTGAATGCCGGCTTCCGCCATGAGCGCGCGCACGCCGGTGGCGGGCCGGTCACCATCGAAGGAAGGCAGGGGTTCGGCGATATCCTTGGCGGTAAAGGCTTCGGAGAACAGGCGCTGCACCCGGCGGCGGGAAAAGCCCAGGGTGGAATGAGACTGCCCCTGGCGATCCAGCCGGGGGGGTGGGTGTAGGGTGGAAATCCCAAGCTTGTCCAAGCATTTGCGCAGGGTCTTGCGCGCCCGACGCATGAGTTCCGCATCCCCCTTGTGCAGTACCTCCAGCAGGGCGGCCATTTCCCCCAGATAGACCCGGGCAAAGTTTTCGTCGTGCCTGCAGATGTCCCTGGCATTGTCGATTAAATCTGCCAGTTTGATGGTTTGGGCAGCGGCGGAGGCCGCGGAAAGATGATCCCTGTCCAGTGCCTTGCGCGTAGCGCGATTGCCGTCGCTGGGCTTGCTGATATCTGTGAGTTCATACACCAGGCGGGCCACCCTGGAGCCAAAGGCTTCCTCGATATCCTGATGGGTAGCCGGCGTGTCTTCCACTGTGTCATGCAGCCAGGCAGCGGCAAGCATTTCCTCGCTGCCGCCCACCTCCTTGACCAGGCTGGCTACGGATTTAAGATGCACTTCGTAGGGCTGCTTGGTGTACTTGCGCCGGTGATTAATGCGCTGATGGGCGCTGGTGGCGAAGGTCTTGGCCTGCTTGATGAGGTCTGACATGGGATGATTCGAGGAGTGATATACTTTTTCGAATAATAACTTGGAGGAGCAGGCAAATGAGAGTTTTTTTATGGGCATTTTTCGCCCTGTCGTTTTTCAGCCATCCCTTGCTGGCGGAGAAGGCGCCTCCCCTGAAAGCCGCCTATCAGTCCATGCAGGTGGCGGATGAGGTCTATGTGATCCACGGTCCCAAGGGCGTTCCGTCCCCTCAGAACCAGGGTTTTATGAACAATCCGGCTTTCATTGTCACAGAAAAAGGGGTGGTGGTTGTCGATCCCGGCAGCAGCGTGCAGGTGGGCGAGATGGTGCTGGACCAGATTCGCAAGATCACGGACAAGCCCGTGGTGGCGGTCTTCGATACGCATGTGCATGGAGATCATTGGCTGGGTAATCAGGCGATTCTGGAAGCCTTTCCCCATGTGAAGATCTATGCCCACCCTAAGATGATGGAACGGGTGGAGAAGGGCGCCGGGGCGCAATGGTTGGAAGTGATGATGGATATGACCAAAGGCGCCACTGCAGGAACCCGGGTGGTATCCGCCAACAGCCCCGTGAACGAGGGCAGTGTGATCAGTATCGGGGGTGTAGATATTCACGTCCTGCATGACGGTAAGTCTCATACAGATACCGACATCATGCTGCATCTGCCGGAAAAGGGCGTGATCTTTCTGGGCGATAATGCCGGTTACGGACGCATGCTGCGCCTCAATGATGGCAGCTTTCTGGGCAATATCCGCAACCTCAACCGCGCCCTGGCAACGAATGCCAAGGTGTTTGTTCCCGGCCATGGACCCACGGCGGGACCGGAGGCGGCCACTGAGTACCGTGACTATTTGCAGGCGGTATACCAGGGCGTAAAGTCCTATTTTGAGGATGATCTCAGTGACTATGAGATCAAGCCCCGGCTGTTGCCTAAACTGGCCCGCTGGAAGGACTGGACGGATTTCGACAGTCTGGTGGGTAGCCACATCAGCCTGGCCTATCTCGAAGTGGAGGCGGCGGAGTTTTGAGTCTCCCCCGCGTGGGAGTCAGCGCCTGCCTGCTGGGACGTCCGGTTCGCTATGATGGTGATTCCCGCCCCCATGCCTGGATTCGGGATGTCCTGCCCGGATATGCTGAGTTGTCGCCCATCTGTCCGGAGATGGAAGCCGGTCTGGGCGCGCCCAGACCGCCAGTGCAGCTGGTTCTCATGGGAGGGCAGGTGCGCGCTCTGGGAGTGGCCGATTCCCAGTTGGATGTTACCCCTGTTCTGTCGGTATGGGTGAGGGAGCAGGCAATCCGGCTGGAGGCTCTGGATGCCTTGATACTCAAATCCCGCTCGCCCAGTTGTGGCCTGGGCGATGTCCCTGTGTTTAGCGTGGAAAGAGAGGTGTTGCGGGAGCACCAAGACGGGCTGTTTGCCAGCTGGGTGCGTGAGCACTTTCCTCGTCTCGTGCTCTACAGCGATGTTTGGCTGGAAGAATCCCAACAACAAGCCGAGTTTCTTTCCCTGCTGATGAAAAAAAATGCCGGATCATGAAACAAATCCCCTTCTGCAAGGGTCTATACTGTGGGTCTGGACGCGATATTTGCGCTCAGACCCATTACACCAAGAATTCCTGTCAGGAGGAACACAATGAGAACAGTAGAAAAAGCAAGAGGTATGGCCCTTGCCGCTGCGGCGGCAGCCATGTTGGCTGGTGCACCCATGGGCGCCATGGCGGATGATGCCAAAGGCAAATGCATGGGCGCCAATTCCTGCAAGGGCAAGGGTGCTTGCGCCACTGCCACCAATGCCTGTGCCGGGATGAATTCCTGCAAAGGCAAGGGTTTTCTGAAGATGACCAAGACCGAGTGCGCCAAGGTCGGTGGTACCTTCGAGCCCATCAAGAAGTAAATTCTGAATCTTTGATTCAGTGTAAAACCGGGCCTGCCGTCGCTGCATGCCCGGTTTTGTTATATGGGGATAACGATGAACAGACCTTTTCTGGGTTTCGGCCTGGGCTTGCGCAAAGAACACTACGATGCCGTGCTGGCTGAACATCCCCCGGTGGACTGGTTCGAGATTCTGTCCGAGAACTACATGGTGCAAGGGGGCAAACCTCTGCATTACCTGGATCGCATCCGCCAGGACTATCCTGTGGTCATGCACGGCGTGTCTCTTTCCATTGGCAGCAGCGATCCCCTGAACCTGGACTACCTGCGGGATCTCAAGTCCCTGGCAGAGCGGGTTCAGCCCGAATGGGTATCCGATCATCTCTGCTGGACCGGCGTTGGCGGGCATAATTTTCATGATCTGCTGCCCATGCCCTATACCCGGAAGATTGCGCGCCATGTTGCCGAACGGGTGCGCCAGGTGCAGGACATTTTGGGGCGGCAGATTCTCCTGGAGAACCTGTCCAGCTACGTGAGTTTCGAAGACTCGGAGATGAGCGAATGGGAATTCGTCACTGAAGTGGTGCAAAGCGCCGGTTGCCTGCTGCTCCTGGATGTCAACAATGTCTATGTGAGCAGCATCAACCATGGTTTCGATCCCATGGACTATATTCGCGGTGTACCTCCAGAGCGGGTGTGGCAGATACATCTTGCCGGGCATACCACCAATGCGTCGGGAAAAATCATGATCGATACCCATGACATGCCCATCCGGGACGAGGTTCTGGATCTGTATGCCCACAGTTGTGAACTCCTGGGTCCCGTATCCACCATGATCGAGAGGGATGACAACATCCCACCCTTGCCAGAGCTGCTGGATGAACTGCAGCAGGTGCGGGAGGTCGGCAGCGCCTGTTGGGGAATGGATGCATGAACGACCTGGAAGATCTGCAACATGCCTTTGGCAACTATCTCACGGGCGCTGATACTACAGTTCCCGCGACCGTGGCCGGGGATGACAAGGCCGATGCCAAAGAGCGCATGGATCTCTACGCAGGGGCCTACCGTGCCCGCCTGGTGGAGAGTCTGGGCGTGGATTTTCCCGGCCTGTGGGCCATGATCGGGGATGATCAGTTCTATCAGTTGTGCCTGGATTACATTCGTCAGCATCCTTCCACTTTTCCATCCATTCGCTGGTTCGGCAGCCACATGGTGGATTTTCTGCGTGAACAAGAACCCTATGCCGGCTATTCCCAGGTGGCGGAAATGGCGGCGTTCGAATGGGCCCAGGGCCTGGTGTTCGATGCCGAGGATGCGCAGCCCCTGTCTGTGGACGATCTTGCGGCCATGGCGCCAGAACAATGGCCGGATATGCGCTTCAGTTTCACGCCAGCTCTGCAGCGTCTGGACCTGGAGTGGAATATCCCGCTGCTCTGGGCGGCTCTGGACCGGGAAGATGACGCGTTGCCCGAACTGGAGCAGCAGCCGTATCCTGTGGGCTGGCTGCTATGGCGTCAGAATCTGAATCCCGGCTGGCGGCGGCTGGACGTGGATGAAGCCTGGGCGCTGGACAGGGCCCGGGAGGGAGCCTGTTTTGCGGATATCTGTGAGGGTCTGCTGGAATGGGTGGATGAAGATCATGCGCCCATGCGGGCGGCGGGTTTTCTCAAGACCTGGGTTGGGCACGGCCTGATTTGTGCGATCAGCTGAGCCGCGGCCCGGCGCCATCCTGCCGGTTTTAGCCCGAATATTTCACCCGGGAACGCGATGATCGTGCCGGGATCGGCGTTCAGGTGCGGATTTGCAATTGAATCAATAGCCCAAGCTATTGATGATTGAGCAAATACCGCAGATGGACGGCGAGACCGGTTCGAGGGCGCGTTCAGCGATGCCCGGTAACATTTTGCACTTTGTTAATATTCCAAAATTATCCATGAAATACAGTAAGCTGGAATATTTTTCCAGCGACCGGGTGAAATATTCGGGTTAGGCATCCCGTTGTTTTGCTCGTCTCGACAGCCATACCTCCAGCCCCTGGCTGTTGAGCTTGATGTCATCCGCCAGCAGGCGCTTGGCAAGCGCCGGATCCAGGTCCGGATTTTGCTTCCTGAGCCGTGACAGCGCCTTGTCCATCAGTGCTTCCGCCAGTCGTTGCTGCCGACCATCGGGGCCGTGCCGGCTTTCCTCATCCAGAGCGATGTCCACGTGATCCTGGATGGATTCGCGCAACAGTCCCTGCCAGCGGACCGGATCCTCCAGGGGGCCGAAGTGGGTCAGGCAGGCGCGCCGTGGCGCCAGGGCCATCATCTTGTCCAGGGAGTTCAGCCACCGCTCGGGATCAAAGGCCACCGGCGTGGTGGTGGCCATGATCCAGGGTTCTCCTTGGTGATCCAGGGCATCATAGTGCAGGCCAAAAGTGTCTCCCGTATAAAGATTGCTCTTGGATTCATGAAAGAAACAGCCGTGATGATTGGCATGTCCTGGAGTATCGATGAACAGCAGCTGGTGGCGGCCCAGGGACAGCTGATCGCCATCCTTCAGGGCCTGGCAGCGTTCTTCAGGCGCAGGAACGATAGTGCCAAAGGCGCGGGAATAGAATGCTTCGCCATACACAGCCATGGCGCCCTGCTCCAGTTTTTCCGGGGCGATCATGTGGGGCAGTCCCCGGTAGTGGGTGGCCAGGGTGGCGTTGTCGCAGGCGGCGAGCAGGGCGCCTGCGCCGCCGGCATGATCCAGGTGTACGTGGGTAGGCAGTATCCAGCGTACCTGGGATGCCGCAAAACCCAGCTCGCGCAAGGTACCGAGCAGGGCGGGAATGTTATGGCTGGTCCCCGTGTCGATGAGGGCCAGTTCCCCGGCATCGTGCAGCAGGTAGCAGGCCGTGTGCCTGGGGCGGTTGAGGGCCGTGTCCAGGCGCCAGCAGTCGGTGCCCGTGGTGTGGTAATCCAGTGCGCATGCGCTCATTGTTGCTCCTCCCCCGGGAATGGCTTAGAGTTTGTGGCTGATACTTCTTGCCCAAACCAGGCAGACAAGCATAAACCAAAACGGGGGTTGACATGAAAAACTACAGGATCAGCGTGCTGGCGGCAGGAATGGCTCTGGCATTGGGCGCGGGAAACCTTCAGGCTCTGGAATTTTCCGATACCTACTTCTTTGGAGACAGCCTTACGGACAGTGGCGACTTCAAAGGCAATCCGGATGCCAGGGGAGATGCCAAGTTCACCACCAGCCCGGCCAGGGTCTGGGCGGAGCATCTGGCGGATTTTTTTAACCGGGAAGCACTGGCCAACAATCCGGGCAATCCGGGCAATACGGACAATTCAGGCACCAACTATGCCCAGGGCGGCGCCCAGGTGACAACGCCTTTTGGCGTGGGGCAAACACCCTCACCCCAGAACGCCCTGCCTATTTCCCAGCAGGTCGACTTTTATCTTCAGGATCACAAGAAGGCAGATCGCAACGCCCTGTACAGTATCTGGGGTGGTGCCAATGACGTGTTTTTCAACATGGGCCTGGTTGGCGTGGGCCTGCCTCCCGGGGAGGCAGCGCTGAACATGGGTGTCAGCGCCCAGGATTTGCTGGGACTGGCCAATGGCCTTTCTGATGCCGGTGCCCGTTATATTCTGGTGCCCAACCTGCCCGACATAGGCGCTACCCCCGCCATGCTGCTGGACGCAGTGCAGCGCGCTGGTGCCGGCAATCCTGCGGCCGGGGATGCCCTGGTGGCGGCTGCCACGGTACTGGCTATGGGGGGCGCGGATCCTGCCACAGTGCAAGCCAATGCCCTGGCGGCGGCAGAGGCGGTTCTGGGAATGCCGGCCGGGAGTCTGACGCCGGTTTACCTGCAGAACGTGGCGCTGGGCTCGGGACTGTCTGATGTTTTCAATGCCGCTTTGCAGGCGGGCATCAATGGCAGCCACGCCAATATCATCAGCCTGGATATTCATACTTTGTTTGGTGAGGCCATGGCGAATCCAGGGTCTTTGGGATTGATCAATGTAACCGGTACAGCCTGCACCACGCCCTTGAGCCTGCAGTGTACGGCCGACACCCTGGTGGATCCCCGGGCGCCGGGCCTGTTCTTCTTTGCGGATGCGGTGCATCCTACCGCCATTGCCCACCAGATCATTGCTGATTACGCGATTTCCGTGGTGACGGCACCGGCGCTGGTGGCCAACCTGCCCGAGGTGGTTCTTGGCCAGGTGCGTAGCAGCCAGCAGCAGTTGCAGGCGCAGATCGCCATGGGCTTTGGGGACGGTTGGTCCTTCTTTGCCAATGGCGCCATGGGCGGACAGGATCTTCAGGCAGGCCAAGCCTGGGATGCCAGTGCGGATGATGCCAGCCTGATGGTTGGAGCTGCCTGGCGTATGAACCCGTACTGGGTATTCGGCGGTGCGCTGGAGGGGGCGTACAGTGATGTGGATTTTGCCCGGGACATGGGAAGCTTCGAAGCCAAGAGCGCCCTGTTGTCAGCTTTTGCCGACTACCGCCGGGACAACTATTTTGCCAATGCCATTGTCAGCCTTGGCCTGAATTCCAGTCTGGACAGTATCGAACGGGTGATTGCCCTGGGCAACACCACGCGGCTGGAGCAAGGCAGTACCGATGCGGACGCCTGGGCCATCAAGGTCCTGGCGGGAGCTACACTGCTTGAAACGGGTGGTTTGCAGGCCGGTCCCTTTGTCAGCGTCAACTACCAGACTGTGGATGTGGATGGCTACCGGGAGCGGGGCGCGCGTTCCACTTCCATGAATTTTGCTTCCCAGGATCGTGATTCTCTGTTGCTCGAAGGCGGCGTGTTTGCGGACTACAGCCTGGGGGGAGGAAGTCTGCATGGCGCTCTGTCCTATGAAGCCGATCTGCAGAATGATAGCCGCAGTGTCACGGCTGGCCTCAACAGTCTGCCCGGCAGCCACTTCAAACTGTATGATATCGAGGGCTCGGATTACTACTGGAAACTGGACTTGGGATACAGCCGGAATATGAGCGAGGGTGTGGCTCTGGGGATCAACTATTCCCTGAGAGACGGTGAGAATGACAACGATCACCAGTTCATCAATCTTGGCATCAATGTGGATTTTTAGCCAGTAATTCCCCTTCCCCCGTTTGCGGGGGAGTGTTGGGGAGGGGCTAAGTAAGCCCCCCATTCCCCCTCACCCTGGCCCTCTCCCCCTCGGGGAGAGGGAAACTTTCCATAACCGTAGGTCGGGCTTCAGCCCGACAACAACTGCCACAATGGGAAATGCCGGATTGACGTCTGATATACGGATGCGGGTTTTTCCATGCTCAGTGGTGTGACCAGTTGCCTCACAAAAGGAGGAACCTGCCGGGTTAAAATATGATGCGCTGTGATTATTTGTCGTCGTCCTTGCCTGCGATGCCCAGCTTGCCCAGTCGGTAACGGAATGAACGGAAGCTGATGCCCAGCAGGTTGGCGGCAGAGGTCTTGATGCCGCCGGCTTTTTCCAATGCCTGGAGCAGAATGTCTTTTTCGATCCTGGCCAGATAGTCTTCCAGGTTCTCTCCGGGCATAGGCTCCTGAGGGGAAGCGCTGTTTCCCTGGCCGGGAGAAAGCTCCAGCAAACCCAGGTCGTCGAGGGTGATGATGCCATTTTCACAGAGGGCAAAGGCACGTTCCAGGATATTCTCCAGTTCCCGCACATTGCCGGGAAAAGGATGGCGCTGGAGTGCTTCCAGGGCCGTTTCCTGCAGCGTGGGCACTGCCTGCTGGTAGTTGCTGGCAATGTTTTCCAGCAAGTGTTGTGTCAAACCGGGGATATCTTCAGGGCGATCGCGCAAAGACGGCATGTGCAGTTCGATGACATTCAGGCGGTAGAACAGATCCTGACGGAAGTCCCCTTCCTGAACACGCCGGGCCAGGTTCTGGTGGGTGGCGCTGATGATCCGTACATTGATCCGCCGTTCTTCCGTGGCTCCGACCGGTCGCACCATTTTTTCCTGGATCACGCGCAGCAGTTTGACCTGCATGGACAAGGGCAGGTCGGCCACTTCATCCAGGAACAGGGTGCCGCCATCGGCTTCCACGAAAAGACCGGTCTTGTCGGCGACAGCGCCGGTAAAGGCGCCTTTCTTGTATCCGAACAACTCGCTTTCCATGAGTTCGTGGGGAATGGCGCCACAGTTGACGGCAACAAAAGGGTGGTCATTTCTTGGACCCAGTTGATGAATCAGGCGGGCCGCCAGTTCCTTTCCTGTACCCGACTCTCCGGTGATATGCACGGGAGCCTGACTGCGCGCCAGCTTGCTGATCAGGCTGCGCACCTTGTCCATAGCAGTGGAAGCGCCACGCAATGGGCATTGCGAATCTTCCTGCTCGGTGTCGCAGCTCTGGATGTTTTCTGCATCCTGAAGTTTCAAGGCGGTGTTTACCAGGCTGCGCAGTACGGACAGGTCCACGGGCTTTGAGACAAAATCAAATGCGCCGGCTTTCAATGCCTGTATGGCGGTTTCCATGTTGCCGTGAGCGGTGATCATGGCAACGGGGGTTTCCGGGTGCTGTTCGTGGATTTCCCTGACCAGGTCGATGCCATCGCCATCGGGCAGGCGCATGTCGGCAAGGCAGAGCTGAAAGCTCTGCGAGGCCAGTGCCTGCCGGGCCTGACCAAGATCCGCAGCGGTGACCGTGTCAATATTCATGCGCTGCAGGGTCAGTTCCAGGAGTTCCCGGATATCGGGTTCATCATCAACGATCAGGGCAGTGGGGTTGTCCATGGCTTGCAGTCCTTTGGCTGGTCATTGTCGTGGAAATTTGAGTTTGAAGCAGTTGCCGCCTGCGGAAACCGGAATATAGCTGATGCGTATGTTGTTAGCGTCGCACAATTCTTTGACCACATACAGCCCCAGCCCGGTGCCTTCATTGCTGGTGGTGAAAAAGGGGTCGAAGAGTTTGTCGATGATATCTGCAGGTATGTTCCTGCCGTTGTCAATGACTTCTATATAACCATCCCGGGTGGTGTTGTCCAGGCCGCCGGCAATGGTAATCACCAGTTGCTCCCCTTTTTCGGGCTGGTGTTTCACGGCATTGTCCACCAGGGCGTTGATGACCTGGGACAGTTGTTGTGGGTCGAAGGTCAAGCTGGTTTCCTTGGGAGACAGATAGTAAACGATCTGATTCTCATGCAAATGATGATTGCGCGCCAGCTCTTTGCTGAGTTTGGCCAGCCAGAGTTCCAGGCGGATATCTTCAGGCTTTACAGAACGCTGCCGGGACAACGACAGGATATTCTCGATCACCTCGTTGAGCCGGTTGGTATTTTGATCGATGATCTCTGCCATGCGCCGGTCTGTGCCTTGCAGCTCCCCGGATTCCTGCAGCAATTGGCTGGCGTGGCCGATAGCGCCCAGGGGATTGCGTATCTCGTGCGCAATACTGGCCACCAGAGTGCCAAGAGAGGCCAGTTTGAGCTGCTGGGCTGCTTCCGCGGCGCGGGAGGCATCGTCCAGAAAGACCAGAGTTCCCGTGTCTTCACTGTCACCCAGACGCTGGAATTTCACCATCAGGTCATTGCCTTCGGCTTGAGTATGCATGTGCCTTTGCCGGGAAGAGGGCTGCTTTTTCCAATCCTGCAGGGCTTTTTCCAGTTCGGGACTGATTTGCTTCATGGCATAGCCCACGGTGCTGATAGGGCGATTCAGGAACTGCCAGGCGGCGTCATTGAGCATCTTGATCTTGTTGTCGGCATCGAGAATGACCACCCCGGTCTGCATGTGGTGAATAACCTGTTCATTCAGTTCTGTGAGATCAGCAATGTCCTTGCCTTGTTGCTTGACCAGGCGCTCACTGAGAAGGGTACGGGTGGAAAGCTCCCGTGACAGGTAGGCCAGGATGAAATAGGAGATTCCCAGCATGGTCAACAGGGAAAAATGCCTGATGGGTGTTCCAAGGAGGGCCGAGGCTACCCAGGATTCAATGAAGATGGCGGCTGTGGCAATGGCAGCTGAAAACATGGCTGTCCGTGAGGGTACCCCCTGGGCGCCAAAAGCGATGGAAATGCCCAGTAGAATGCCCAGTCCAGATTGGGGACCACCGGAGGTGAACAGCAGGATAGCGATGACGATACTGTCCACGAGAATAGCAAAGGAGTATTCCAGTTCCATGGCTTCCAGGTCGAAAAAGCTCATTCCCAGGGAGGCGATGGTGA
>JALWRH010000045.1 GCA_026994195.1 Sedimenticola sp.
ATTCTGCTTGTCCATGACTGTGATGACCGTGAGGTTCCCTACAGCCATGCCGAGCAGCTGCGGCAAGCCGCGCCAAAGGCCAAACTGTTTACCACCTGTCGTTTGGGTCATCGTAAAATTCTAATGAGCAAGAAAGTGGTGGCTGCTTGTATCACATTTGTTTCAGCGTCTTGATTGTTGTCATGCAACGATGGTCCCTCTGCGGGAACAAAAAGACTGCCAGTCAGGGGAATAGCTCGTTCGATATTGGGCATATTGCTCTGCTTTCCTGTTGCCGTTTCAGAGGGATACGGCTTTATTCCCAATGGGCTCGTGATTACTGCCCCACAGTTTCTTTGCGCAACAAGGTGAATTCGTCTCCTGTGTGGATATTGCAGCTGCTCACGGGGGCGCAGTGCAGTACAGTCATGCGCATCTCATCGTTATTCAGCAGTTTCATTTCAAAAGCGGCATCCACGCTGCTGTACTCATCATCAATAACAGCGGTGCGGCCTTCCAGGAGTCCGGAATAGATCTGCAGGCTGTTGAAATCCATATCCAGCATGGATAGTGTCAGCCAGGGATCATTGTTCCGGTAGCCGGCGCTGGTCTGAAAAAGAACATTGCCGGCGCTGTTTTTTACCCGCCACAGTCCGTTGAAGCCGGCCAGGGGATGGCTGCCTGTGGGTTCAATACTGGTGATCTGAAAGTTCTGCGTACTTTCGGACCAGGTCAGGGTAATGTCGTGATCCTTGTCCGGAAACTCGGTAACCACGGAGCTGCCTTCCAGTCCACGCATGTAGGGCTCGGCCAGTCTTGTCACGCGGAAGTTGCGGTCCTGCTCCTTGGTGCCATCCACGTACAGGCGGATACGGTGCTCACCATTGCTCAACAATCCAAAGTTGTACTGGGTGACAAAGCCGTTGTCCTTATCGCCACACGGCTTCTGGGTATCGCCCCGGGCGCTGCCGTAGGGGATGGCGAAGCGATTGCCATTGTCGATCTGGATCTCGATGGTTTGCGCATCGCAGTTCCAGCCATAGATGGTGCCGATACCGCTTACGGGGTCATCGGGCTTGGGGTTTTCCAGGGCGCCTTTTGCCTGGGTGAGGCTGGTTGAAAGCATCAGAATGAGAGCAAGAGGGTATCTGTAACGCATGGAAAATTCCTCAGGGTCCGGGCACCACGAAGAAGAAGATGGAAAAGAAATGCAGGGTGCTGCCGGCGAGGACGAAAATATGCCAGATGGCGTGGTTCCAATTCAGTTTCTCCCAGGCATAGAAGACAGCGCCCAGGGTGTAGCTCAGGCCCCCAGCTACGAGCAGGGCCAGCCCCCCGGGGGCCAGGCTATCGATGAGGGGCTTGATGGCAATGATCACCAGCCAGCCCATGCCCAGATAGAGGAGCAGGGACCAGCGTTGCCAGCGCTTGCTGGCGAACATCTCGATATAGACTCCGAGAACGGCGATGCCCCAGACCATGCCGAACAGCGTCCAACCCCAGGGGCCATGCAGGGTCACCAGAGTAAAGGGTGTATAGGTGCCGGCAATGAGCAGGAAAATGGCGGCGTGATCCAGTTTTTGCAGCCAGGGCTTGGCCCTTTCATGGGGGATGCCGTGGTAGAGGGTGGATGCCGTGTAAAGGAGAACCAGAGTGGCGCCGTAGATCGCAGTGCTGGTGACATGCCAGGCGTCACCGTAAAGGGCTGAGAAGGCCACCAGCACCACCAGGGCAGCGATGCTCAGGGGAATGCCGATACCATGGGTGATGGCATGGGCAATTTCCTCGCCGAGGCTGTATTCGGCTGTCCATTCCTGATTGTTCATTTTGTCGTCTTTACTCCGTTGTTCCATACGCAATAGTGTAGTGCATAACTATAATTGGACAGCAGAAGCCACGATTTGGTTCAGCGGCGTTTGCGTGGCGGGGACCACCGGCGTGTTCCGGAATGCTTGCCGGCGCGGACGTGCTGGCTGCGAAAAGGGCGGCTGCCGTTGTCTTTTTGCTCTCCGGTGCCCTTTGGTTGCCAGTTGGGCACCAGTTGATGTTTGCCGTTGCCGATGAGATCGGCGCGGCCCATTTTCTTCAGGGCATCGCGCAACAGGGGCCAGTTGTTGGCGTCGTGGTAGCGCAGGAAAGCCTTGTGCAGGCGGCGTTGTTTCATGCCCCTGGGCGAGAAGACGGTCTTTGCGCCCCGGCCTACCTTTTTCAGCGGGTTGTAGCCGGTATGCCACATCGCGGTTGCCAGGGCCATGGGAGAGGGCAGGTAGGCTTGCACCTGGTCGGCTCGAAAGCCGTTCTTTTTCAGCCACAGGGCCAGATTGAGCATGTCCTCATCCGTGGTGCCCGGGTGGGCGGCGATGAAATAAGGAATCAGGTATTGCTCCTTACCGGCGGCTTTGGAGTACTTTTCGAACAGGGCCTTGAACCGGTCATAGGTGCCGATGCCGGGTTTCATCATGTGAGAAAGTGGTGTTTTTTCAGTGTGTTCAGGGGCAATCTTCAAGTAGCCTCCAACATGATGGGTGACCAGTTCCTTCACGTATTCCGGGGTCTCCACTGCCAGGTCATAGCGCAGGCCGGAGGCGATGAAGATGCGCTTGATGCCGGGAATGGCCCGGGCCTTGCGGTACAAGTGCACCAGGGGCATCTGGTCGGTTTTCATGTTCTTGCAAATGCCGGGATAGACGCAGGACAGGCGCCGGCAGGAGGCCTCTATTTTCGGATCCTTGCAATGCAGGCGCCACATATTGGCGGTAGGGCCGCCCAGGTCGGAAATGTTGCCGGTGAAGCCGGGTACGTTGTCGCGGATAGATTCGATCTCTTTCAGAATGCTCTTTTCCGAGCGGTTTTGAATGATGCGCCCTTCATGCTCGGTGATGGAACAGAAGGTACAACCGCCAAAACAACCGCGCATGATGTTGATGGAGAAACGGATCATCTCGTAGGCAGGGATACGCGCATCCCCATAGACCGGGTGGGGGCGGCGCTGGTAGGGCAGTTCATACACCCGGTCCAGTTCCCGGGTGGTCAGGGGAATGGGGGGCGGATTCACCCACAGATAACGTTTCCCATGTTTCTGCACCAATGCCCGTGCATTGCCCGGGTTGGATTCCAGGTGCAGGATGCGTGAAGCATGGGCATAGAGCACGGGGTCGCTCTTGACCTGCTCGTAGGCAGGAAGCAAAACGGCGCTGTGATTGCGATCCAGCTTTTTAGGGCGGCTGTGCAAGGTGACCACCTTGGCCGTGTCCGCCCCGGGTATTGCCGGTGAAGGGGCGGGCTGCGCATAGGGATGAGGCGGGGCTTGCGCAGGCCCGGGAGCCTCCACATCGGTGGAGTCGATATAGGTGAAGGTTTCCGGCAGTTCGTTGCGCAGAACCGCGGTGCCCCGCAGATGGAGCATCTCCCTGATCGAATCGCCTGCGGCCAGGCGATGGGCGATTTCCACCAGGGCGCGCTCGGCATTGCCGTACAGCAGAATATCCGCCTTGCTGTCCACCAGGGCGGAATGGCGCACCTTGTCCTGCCAGTAGTCATAGTGGGCAATACGCCGCAGGGAGGCCTCGATGCCGCCGATGATCACCGGGATGCCCTTGTAGGCCTCTTTGCAGCGCTGGCTGTACACCAGGGAAGCCCGGTCCGGGCGCTTGCCGCCCTCGGCATGGGGGGTGTAGGCGTCGTCGGAGCGGATCTTGCGGTCCGAGGTATAACGGTTGACCATGGAATCCATGTTGCCCGCGGTAACCCCGAAGAACAGGTTGGGCCGCCCCAGGCGCATGAAATCTTCCGTATCCTGCCAGCGGGGCTGGGCGATGATACCCACCCGGAAACCCTGGGCTTCGAGGAGCCGGCCGACAATGGCCATGCCAAAGCTGGCCTGATCCACATAGGCGTCGCCGGTGACGATGATGATGTCGCAGCTGTCCCAGCCCAGGTCGTCCATTTCCTCACGGCTCATGGGCAGGAAGGGCGCGGGCGTGAACTTGTGAGCCCAGTATTTGCGGTAGCCGAAGAGATCGGGAGGCGAGGTGTCGTTCATGGGAGTAATGATAACAGCGCAGGTCGGACTTCAGTCCGGCATTTTCTGCCATGAGTTTCGTTGTCGGGCTGAAGCCCGGCCTACAGCAATCACGAGGCCAGTTTTTTCAGACATTCCAGGTAGGCCTGTTCATCCGGGGCGCGGTTTTGTTGCTGAGCCTCCCAGAGCGCAAGACCCAGGCATTCCATCATCTGATGTTCGGCCTGGTGGGGATCGCCCAGGCGGATGGCCAGCTTCTGATGCAGGCTGCGGATGCCGGGGGGGCGGTCGGTGCCTATCTGTTCCGCCAGGCTGATGTGCATGCCCATGTGTAGAAAAGGATTGCTCTGGCCTTGTTCCGGAATGAAATCTTGGTGCAGAGCATCTTCAGAACGCAGCATGTCATGGTACTCAGGATGCTGTTCAATAACACTGGCGATGAGGGCTTCCAGGCTTTCCAGTGGCTCGCCGCGCAGCCTTTTCTGCCAGGCCTGCAAATAGTATTGGCGCAGGCGGCTGCGATCCTGTCCAAACAGCACCAGAAAACCTAACCGAAAGTGCCGCGATTCCAGCCCCACATGTGCCGGGGTGGGTTGAAGAACTCTATATAGATACGGTCTGTCGCGATATCCAGGGTATCGGATATCAGGTTGCACAGCGCTTCGGACAGGTTGGGCGTATCATTCTCCGGCAGTCCCAGGCTCTTGAGTTTCAGATAGGCGGCACCTTCACCTGTTCCCCCCATGGTCATCAGCCGGTTGTCTTCCACGATGACCATGACATAGCTTTCCGGCTTGCCCAGAAGGCGGGACACCTCGGCTGACAGCATGGCGGGCAGGGTATCTCTCTGGCCGGGGGAAAGCGCAAGATTGGTATTCAATGTGAGTAATGGCATGTCTGATCCCTATTTGCAGTTTTCCTTGATGACTTTGTTAAGCTGGTCAATCTTTTCAGAACGTTCTTCCTGGGTGAAACGCTTCCATTCGTTGTCCCCGATTCGGTACAGAGTATTGGACGGACGCTCAGTGAGCATTTTCAGGTCATGCCGGGCGTTGTCGCAACGTGTCTGGCGCTCTTTCTTTTCCGCCTTTGCCTTGAGACGCTCCTGTCTGGCCTTGGCGCGCTCTTCCTGGATAGCATTGAGCTTATCGTTCAGCTCCCGGCTTCTTTCCAGGCTGTTCTCAGGTGATTCTGCCGGGGGAGGTGGCGCTGTGATGCGCTTGCTTTCACGATTGTCTGGGGGCGGTTGTTGCGAGTAAACAACATTGCCCTGGTCATCGGTCCAGCGGTACATGCCTGCAGTGACGGGAAAGCTTGCGACAAAAAACAATGCCACAAGGGCAGCAAAACGCGTTGTGGCGGGGATCTTATTCATTTGATGTCCATTCCCGGAATAGTCTTTCACAGCAGAAAGTGTAGAGGGTTGCAGGGGAAAAATCAGCAGAAAATTGATCAGAGCTTCCCTTAATATGAGCCAGGTCACGACGTTGGCCATAGCTGCTGCTTTCCGGTAAGACTCGCTACGAGTGTGGGTTGTATGCTATTTGGCATACTGAAGTTGCGGCTTCAATCCGGATGTGGGGACATTGACTATCCTGCATCCCTTGAGTATGATGCACCGCCTTCGCTCCATTGGGAGCGATATCCGGGTATAGCGCAGTCTGGTAGCGCGCCTGCTTTGGGAGCAGGATGTCGGGAGTTCGACAAAAATCGCCGGGAGCGATTTTATCGCGCGGAGCGCGACCC
>JALWRH010000046.1 GCA_026994195.1 Sedimenticola sp.
TTTCATTTTTTCTGATGAATGTTATCTTGTTGCGCAACTTTCGAGAAAACGCCGTTGCCATGAACCCGACAACAGACAGCAAATTCAGCAACATCGGCCTCATTGCCAAGCCGGGTGACAGCCGCATTGCGCCTGTTCTTGAAACGTTACGCGGCTTCCTTCTGAACATGGGGCTGAATGTGCATCTTGCAAGGAGCGCCGCCCTGAGTCTGGGAGAAAAAGAATACCTGCCCTCCAAGGCGGAACTGGCCCGGGTGTGCGATCTGACCCTGGTGGTGGGCGGGGATGGCAGCTTTCTCAATGCCGCCCGGGAAATGGCGCAGGAGGACACCCCCCTGGTGGGGATCAACCAGGGACGTCTGGGTTTTCTGGTGGACATTTCCCCGGAGCGCATGCTCGAAGCTCTGGCTTCCATCCTACAGGGACAATATATAGAAGACAGGCGCTTTCTCCTGGAAGCACGCATCAGTGAGGACAAGCGCCAGCTGGCCCTCAACGATGTGGTGCTGCACAAATGGAACACGGCGCGCATGATCGAATTCGAGACCCGCATCAACGGCCGGTACGTGGATTCCCAGCGCTCCGATGGCATCATCATCTCCACCCCCACCGGCTCCACCGCCTATGCCCTGTCCGGCGGCGGCCCCCTGCTGGAACCCAGCCTGGACGCCATAGCCCTGGTACCCATCTGCCCCCACCATCTGAGCAATCGCCCCATCGTGGTGCATGGGGACAGCGCTATCTGTATCGAAGCCAGCGGGCGCACTGACCCCAACCACCTGCGGGTGACTTGTGACGGCCAGTCCAGCCTCACCCTGGAAGAAGGAGAGCATCTGGAAGTGCGCAAATACCCCCACCCTGTGCGCCTGTTCCATCCCCTGGATCACGATCATTTCACCCTGCTACGCGCCAAGCTGGGCTGGGGCGGAAGACCCTGAGGAGCCCCTGAATGCTGCAGCACATCCAGATCCACAACCTGGTCACCGTGCGCGAACTCTCCCTGGATCTGTTACCGGGAATGACCGCCCTGACCGGCGAGACCGGCGCTGGCAAATCCATTCTGGTGGATGCACTGGGACTGGCCTTGGGCGCCAAAGCCGACAAGGGACTGATCCGTCATGGCTGTGACCAGGCTGAGATCAATGCCGTTTTCGACATCAACGGCAATGCAGCGGCCCTGTCCTGGCTGCGGGAGCAGGCCCTGGACAGCAATGACGAATGCATCCTGCGCCGGGTGCTTTCCCGCCAGGGACGCTCCCGGGCTTTCATCAACGGCCGCCCCATCCCCCAGGCCCTGCTGGGGGAACTGGGCAGCCTGCTGGTCAGTATTCACGGGCAACATGAACACCAGACCCTCATGCGCGCCAGCACCCAGCGCGATCTGCTGGATGCCTGGGCGGGACACACTGGGCTTGTGCAGGCCATGAAAGACCGGCACCGGGAATACAGCAACACCTGGCGCCAGCTCCAGGAACTGCGGGAACGGGCGCGCGAACGCGGTCAGCGCCTGGACTACCTGCAGTTCCAGATCGACGAACTGGAGAAACTCAATCTGGCCGAGGATGAGCTGGAACAACTGGAGCGGCGGCAAAAACGCCTTGCCCATGCCGAGGAACTGGGGCGGGAATTGGGTGATTTGATGCGCATCCTGTCAGATGAAGATCAGGCCGTGCAACCGGCGCTGTCCCGGGCCGGTGTGCAACTGGAAGCCCTGATGCACCTGGATGAAAGCCTGCTACCCGCAAGAGAACTACTGGACAGCGCCCGCATTCAGGTGGAAGAGGCCGTGAGCCTGTTGCGCGGGCAGGCCGCTGACATCGAGTTCAACCCCGCCCTGCTCGAAGAAATCGACGCCCGTCTGGGCAGCATTCACGAGCTGGCGCGCAAACACCAGGTCCAGGCCCGGGAGCTGCCAGACCTGCTGGAACAGTTCCAGCGGGAACAACACGCCTTGAAGCATGCTGATGAAACCCTGGCCAGCCTGGAGCAACGGGTGCAGAATCTGGACAACCAACGTCAGGAAGCCGCCCGCCAGTTGTCGCGCAGCCGGATACAGGCTGCAGCCAAGCTTGCAAAAACCATCACCGGCAGCCTGCAGGAACTGGGCATGCAGGGCGGGGTATTCGATGTTGAGGTCACTCCTCTGCCCGGGAAAGAGATCACCGCCCATGGCAGGGACAGTATCTGCTTCATGGTCAGCGCCAATCCCGGCCAGTCCCTGTCCCCTCTGGCCAGAACCGCTTCCGGCGGCGAGCTGTCACGCATCAGCCTGGCCATACAGGTGGCGACCACCCGATGCACGGACATGCCCACCCTGATATTCGACGAGGTGGATTCTGGTATCGGCGGCGCCACGGCGGAAACCGTGGGAAGACTGTTACGCCAACTGGGCAGGGACAGCCAGGTGCTCTGTGTCACCCACCTGCCCCAGGTGGCAACTCAAGCCGAACACCAGTTCCGCGTAAGCAAAGAAACCAATGGCCGGCACACGGAAACATCCATACAAGTGTTAAACAAGACTCAGCGTGTCGAAGAAATCGCACGCATGCTGGGGGGCGCGACAATCACCGATCAGACAAGAACCCATGCCCGGGAGATGATCGCCGCCAGCCAGGATTGAAACACGGTTATTTAGGACGGTTGGGGCACTTGGGATTGCTGCACTCGCCGTACAGAATCAGGGAATGATCGGAAATCTTGAAACCGTGTTTGTCCGCAATCTTTGCCTGGCATTTTTCTATGGTTTGGTCCACAAACTCCTCTACTTTGCCACAATTGAGGCAGACGATATGGTCATGATGCTCACCCCGGTTGAGCTCGAACACTGCCTGCCCGCCCTCGAAATGATGGCGTTCCGCCAGACCGGCGGCCTCGAACTGGGTCAGCACCCTGTAGACGGTGGCCAGGCCGATTTCCTCGTCCCGCGCCAGCAGTTCCTTGTACACGTCCTCTGCCGTCATGTGGCGCTGGGAATTCTCTTCCAGAATTTCCAGAATTTTCATCCTGGGCAGAGTGACCTTCAGGCCCGCCTTGCGAATGGTTTGTTGGTCCATTGTTTACTGCTCTCGAACTGGGTGTAAATAATGAAGAAAAGCGCCGAAACAAGTCACCAATTCGCGTCTTGCCTTCAATTCAAAGCTTCCTCAAGCAACGCTCCAGCAAGCACCAGAGGTGCCGCCCGGAGCAGAATCCGTTATCATGTGCGCCTGCAATCATTTCAGCCCACACGGGATGCCAATGCGTAAGCTTCTCATTTCTGTTGCCCTGACTGCAAGCCTTACGGGATGCAGCAGTATCGATATCGACAAGGACACCTGGGATCTTTTCGGCAACGTCATCCCCAAGTCATTGGAAAAACTGCCTTTTGTGTACCGCCCACAGATCATTCAGGGCAACCTCATCGTCCAAGACAATGTCAATGAACTCAAGCCCGGCATGAGCAAGAAACAGGTGGAACTGGTCATGGGCACCGCCCTGCTCCAGGACGTGTTTCACAACGACCGCTGGGACTACTATTACGGGATGGGCATAGGAAACATCGAGCTGGAAAAACGCCTGACCCTGTATTTCAGGAACGACAAGCTGGTGCGCATCGTTGGCGACTACCAGCCTTTGCCCCCCCTACAGGGAGAAGGGGCGCCTAAAAACCCCAAGGCTATTATCAGCGTACCGGATTGGCAGCCGGCGCCGCGCAGCCTGTTTGAAAAAGCCATGAATACCGTGGGCCTGGGAGAGGAAGCGGAGGCTGCTCTGAAAGAACAGCAGTCCAAAGCTGAGAACAAAGCCCACGCGCAAACTGAGGATATCAAGGCTATTCCCAAGAGCGACTCGCCCGCCGAATCTGAGTAACGACTGGATCCGTGGGTTCAGGCGAAGGGCTTTCTGTCAGCTGACAGATCAGCCGCCTTCTTCAGCATGGGAATCGACCGTTCCTGTATCCAGTCCATCCAGGCTGACAGCGTTTTTCTCCCTCCAATACTGTTCCAGTCCCGCTTGGCCTTTCTTCTCTGCCCAACGGGGCAACAGCTGGCGTTGTCCCTTAAAAGCAAACAGTGGCACGCCGAAACCACAGGAGGTCTGCACCTGTTGAACATCCATAAGCACGACCTGGCGCGCACCAGTCCGGGAAGGAAAGAGCGTTACCCATTCCTCCCATTCTGCATCGTGCTGATGAACAGCCCGCGCCTGGCCATACAAACGCAGGATCAGAGGATCACCTTCAAAAGCGCAAAACATCAGGGTCATGCGCCCGTCAAGGCGCAAATGGGCGGCTGTTTCATTGCCACTGCCTGTGAGATTCAGCCAGGCCAGGTGAGAGGCATCCAGTACACGCAGGCTGTCCAGGCCTTTGGGAGAGAGATTGACAGCCCCTTCCCTGCCAGCCGTGGCCACGAAAAACATCTGCTGGGCGGCAATGAACTCCCGATGGGCATCTTCCAGGGCCGGATAGCGCCGGGCCATGAATTCAGACCTTGATGAAACTGGCCCGGTAATAGGCCAGTTCTGCAATGGAATCCCGGATATCGTCCATGGCCAGGTGCGATCCCTGTTTGCTGAAACCGTCCGCCAGCTCCGGCGCCCAACGCTTCACCAGTTCTTTCAGGCTGCTGACATCCAGGTTCCGGTAATGAAAATAAGCTTCCAGCTTAGGCATCAGCCGGGCCATGAAGCGCCGGTCCTGACAGATGCTGTTGCCACACATGGGAGAAGCACCCTCAGGCACCCAGTCACGCAAAAAATCCAGGGTCTGCGCCTCTGCTTGCGCGGCGTCAAGGCCACTGTTCCTGACTCTTTCCGTCAATCCGGACTGGCCATGCTGGCGGGTGTTCCACTCATCCATGCCCGCCAGCACGTCTTCCGGCTGATGAATGGCCAGCTCCGGCCCTTCTGCCAGAATATTGAGTTCGCTGTCGGTGACAATGGTCGCGATTTCGATGATCTGATCGTTATCAGTATCCAGACCGGTCATTTCAAGATCGATCCAGATGAGGTTGTCCTTGGATACGGGCATGTTCACACCGCAGGTTAGAAAATCAATGCGGTTATTTTACGGCATGCCGCGGTCCGATTGCGTAAAATGTGCCTTTCCTGAAAATTCCTCCTTGTCCCCATGAACCTGTTTACCTGGATTTTCCTGATCCTCCTGGCGGGCGGCGCCCTGCTGGAGCACTGGCTGCTATGGCGCCAGGCCCGTGCAGTGCGCAACCACCGGGGCCAGGTGCCCGCAGCCTTTGCTGAACGCATCACCCTGGCGCAACATCAGAAAGCCGCAGACTACACCCTGGCGCGAATCCGGGTGGAGCGCATCACCCTCCTGTTCAATGCCCTGTTGCTCCTGGGCTGGACGCTGGGAGGCGGACTGGAAGTGCTATATCACCTGTGGCAACAAACCCGGTGGCCTGCCCTGTGGCAGGGCACCGGGCTGCTCATTTCCGTGTTGGGCATATCCACTCTCCTGGAGTTGCCCATCAGCCTGTGGCGCACTTTTGGCATCGAGGAACGCTTTGGTTTCAACCGCAGCAGCCTCCGCCAGTTCATCAGTGATCAGATCCTGCAACTAGGACTGATGCTGATCATCAGCATTCCCCTGGTGACCAGTATTCTGTGGCTCATGGGAGAGGCTGGCCGCCTGTGGTGGCTGGCGGCCTGGGGCGTGTGGATACTGTTCACCCTTTCCATCACCTGGGCCTATCCCACACTGATCGCCCCCCTGTTCAACAAGTTCACGCCCCTGGAAGACCAGCAACTCAAAACCCGCCTCGAAAGCCTGCTGGAACGCTGTGGCTTTCACAGCCGGGGAATGTTTGTCATGGATGGCTCGAAACGCTCTGCTCATGGCAACGCCTATTTCAGCGGTTTTGGCAGAAACAAGCGTATCGTGTTCTTCGATACACTTCTGGAAGGCCTTACAGGGGATGAAATAGAAGCTGTACTGGCCCATGAGCTTGGACACTTCAAGTATCACCATGTCATCAAAGGCATGCTGGTCATGGCCCTTGTCTCCTTGCTGGGGCTTACCCTTCTAGGCTGGCTGCGGCAGCAAGCCTGGTTTTTTACAGGACTGGGGGTTTCAGTACAGAACGATGCCATGGCCCTGTCACTGTTCCTCTTGGTGATTCCGGTGTTCAGCACCTTTTTTACCCCGGTATTCTCAGCCCTGTCCCGCAGGCATGAATTCCAGGCAGATGACTATGCCGCTTCTCAGGCCAGTGCAAAATCCCTCATCAGCGGGCTGGTGAAAATGTACCGGGACAACGCCAGCACCCTGACCCCCGACCCCCTGTATTCAGCTTTTCACCACAGCCACCCTCCTGCATCCGTGCGCATTGCGCATTTATCTTCTAGAATTGAACGATAACAACTGACATTCTGGACATCATGATGAAAAATATTCTGCTTAGCGCCGCAAGCGCCATTCTGCTTTCAGGCGCCGCACAAGCCACCGAGGACTTCCACGCCAAGGAATTTCACCAGAGCAACTGCACGGGCTGCCACGACAGCAAGGTTTACACCCGCAGCAACCGCCGGGTCGATTCCCTGCCACGCCTGGAATCCCAGGTGCGCATGTGCGACGCCAATCTGGGCAAGAAATTGTTCGACGATGACATTCTGTCCCTGACCCGCTATCTCAACGACAACTACTACCACTTCAAAAAATGAGCCAGCCCCGCTGATGACCCGCCGCCGGCTCACCAAACGGCAACGCGAGCGCATTGCCCAGCTGCAGGAAGAACGGCGCAAGCAACTCGCAAGAAAGGCCGAGCAGGCACTGCAAAGCGCAGAAAGCGAAGAAGTCCGGGAAGGACGTGTCATCAGCAGACATGGTCAGCACCTGGTGGTTCAGTCCCCCAGTGGCCAGCACCACCACTGCCTGTTTCGCCAGAACCTTGGAGAAATCGTCTGTGGCGACAGGGTGCTTTGGCAACCCGTAGCCGATGATCAGGGCGTAGTGGTCTCCCTGCTTCCAAGAGATACTGTATTGTCCCGCCCGGACTACAGCGGCAGGGACAAACCTCTGGCGGCCAACATCACCCAGCTGGTGGTGGTGCTGGCGCCCCGCCCTCCTCCCACGGGCTATCTCACGGACCAGTACCTCATCGCCGCAGAACTTATCGGCGTGAATGCGCTTATTACCCTGAACAAAGCGGACCTCCTGTCACCTGACGAATGGCAGGTTTTCCAGGAATCGTTCTCCCACTACCAGAACATTGGTTACCCGGTTATCTCTGTAAGCGCGAAGCGTGAGCACGGACTGGCGCCTCTACTTACGCAACTGAAAGGACAGACCAGCATTCTGGTCGGACAATCCGGTGTGGGCAAGTCCTCCCTGATCAACGCCCTTATCCCGCACCGGGAAGAAGCAGTGGGCGAACTATCCGAGGCAAGCGGCCTGGGGCGGCATACGACTTCCGTGGCCACTCTTCATTTTCTGGACAACGGTGCAGAAATCATCGACTCTCCGGGTGTGCGCAGCTTCCGCCTGGGCAGGATCGGCATCCGCGAGCTGGAAAAAGGTTTCCGGGAATTTTCGCCCTATCTGGGGAAATGCCGCTTCAGCAACTGCCGCCACCGCAATGAGCCCGGCTGCGCCCTGATAGAAGCCGTTGAGGCGGGCCATATTCACCCTGAACGGCTGAAGAATTTTCTGCACATGGCTGAACAGATGGACAAGCAGCGCTGAAGCACCAGAAAATCCAGTGTGCTGCTTTTGTACAGGGATATGCTTATGTCGCGAGAGGACAGGACGTCCGAAGCAACTCGCGATGTATCTACATCCCTTTCGGATCATCACTTCCGCGTGACCTCCAGGGACGGAGGAAATGCTGGAACTGTCGGGAACAGTTCCAGTGCCATCACGCGATGTACCTACATCCCTTTCGGCGCATCGCTTCCGCGTGACCGCCAGGGATGGTGGAAATGCTGAAAATGCCGGGAGCATTTTCAGTGCCACGCTCACGCGATGTACCTACATCCCTTTCGGCGCATCGCTTCCGCGTCCTGCTCACGCGATGTACCTACATCCCTGTAGGCAAAAAAAACCGGCGCTGGGCCGGTTGGGTTGAGCAGATACGGTCTTTTTCTCAGGCTGTTGCGAAGATCTCCGCCTTCTCCAGCTTGGGAATGACCGTAGTCTTCTCCAGATCCATGCGTTGCTTCAAACTCTTCAGCACTCCCCGCGTATCTTCGATAAAGGCGTCGGTGAACTGGAATTCACAGTCCTTCAGCCATTTTCTCTTATACTGGGAAAACTCCGGCTTGAGCAGTTTATCGTTATTTATCAGCCCCCAGGCCATGTTTTTAACCGATGATTCCTCATGGGTCAGAAGACTGGGATAAAGGCCTTTGTGCTCTTCCGCCAGATGCTCGGTCACCATTTCGCACAGGTCACACAACAGAATGTGGGTAACTTTGGCAATGGCATTGACTGACAGTTGCTCGGGTGTCAGCAGATTATCAATCACTGATGCCGTTTCAACGATGTCCCGGCGGCGCCGGTGAAGTTCAGCAATCGTGGTCATGGATACATCCTCCTTTTAACTCTGTACTCCAGTATCTATATTAGTTTTTTATTATTAACTGTATTTATCCCTGTCCGGGTGTTCATTTATAGTACACAGGGTTTTCAGGGGAAAACTTGATCTTCGTCAACAAATATTAGAAACATGGGTATTGACTCGAAGATTAGAAAGCTCTAATGAATTTTCGAGGCACATGAGGAAAAGCGCTGTCTCACGGAGTGCCCACGGTGTTTTCTCTTGTCTCAAATATGAAAAAACCGGCATAGCGCCGGCTTTTCCTGTTCACGGGTTCTGATGCTTCAATGCCCCCCACCCTTGAGTGCGGTAACCAGGCCCTCACAGACATCTTTTGCATCCCCAAAGATCAGTGAACAGTTGTCCTGATAGTACAGCAGGTTTTCTACGCCGGAATAACCGGGCCGCATGGAACGCTTGATTACGTAGATATTTCGCGCCTTGGCCACATCCAGGATAGGCATACCGTAGATAGGGCTTGAAGGATCGGTTTTGGCAGCCGGGTTGGTCACGTCGTTGGCTCCCACCACCAGAGCAACATCCGTGGTGGCGAACTCGGGGTTGATTTCGTCCATTTCCAGCACATGGTCATAAGGAATGTCCGCTTCTGCCAGAAGCACGTTCATATGGCCGGGCATACGCCCCGCCACCGGATGAATTGCAAACTTCACTTCCACGCCGTTTTCCTCCAGCAGTTCCATGAGTTCCTTGAGGGCATGCTGGGCCTGTGCCACGGCCATGCCATAGCCGGGCACGATAATGACGCGGTTGGCATCTTCCATCCAGTAGATGGCATCCTCCACAGATGCCGCCTTGACCCCCTTTTCCGCCGCCTGGGCCACAGCGCTGGGGGCACCCTCGTTGTCACCGCCAAAACCACCAAACACCACGTTGATGATGGAGCGGTTCATGGCCCGGCACATGATGAAGGACAGAATGGCCCCGGAGAATCCCACGAGAGCGCCAACAATGATCAGCAGGTTGTTCCCCAGGGTGAAACCCGTGGCGGCTGCCGCCCAACCGGAGTAGCTGTTGAGCATGGAGATGATCACCGGCATATCTGCACCGCCGATGGGAATAATAAGGGTGAAGCCAAGCACGAAAGCCATAATGGTCATCAACACCAACGCCCAGGAAGCTTCCGTGGTGGCAAACACAACAGCCAGCCCCACCGTAGCAAGGCCCAGCAAAGCGTTGAGAGCGTGCTGCCCCTTGAATACAACCGGGGCGCCGGAGATCAGACCCTGCAGCTTGCCAAAAGCAATCACGGAACCGGAAAAGGTGATCGCGCCAATGACGATACCAGCGGACAACTCACCCATGAGCACGGGATTGAGCAGTCCTGCCTGGGACTTGTTCAAATAGGTACCCAGGGCAACCAGCACCGCAGCCATGCCGACAAAGCTGTGCAAGGCCGCCACCAGTTGTGGCATGGCTGTCATCTGTACCCGGGCAGCCAGCACTGATCCGATGACCGCTCCCGCCGCCACCCCGGCAATGATGAAACCATAGGAGTGAACTTCACTGCCCAACAAGGTGGCGCCAATGGCGATAGCCATGCCGGCCATGCCAAAGAAATTGCCCTTGCGCGCAGAAGCAGGGTGAGTGAGCCCTTTCAGGCCGAGAATGAACAGCACGGCCGAGACCAGATAGGCCAGCGCCTGGGTATTGGCTGAAATCTCCATGGTCAGTTCCCCTGCTTCTTGTCTTTCTTCTTGAACATGGCCAGCATCCGGTTGGTAACCAGGAAACCGCCAAACACGTTGATGGAAGCCAGCAGTACGGCAAAAAAGCCGATGATCTCCGCTGCGGTACCCGCAGATTCCGCTCCGGTCACCAGCAGAGCACCCACGATGACAATGCCGGAGATGGCATTGGTCAGCGCTACCAGGGGGGTGTGCAGCGAAGGGGTCACACCCCAGATGACGAAGTAACCAACAAAGCAGGCCAGTACGAATACGTAAAGTGCAACCAGTGTGTCTGGCATTGTTCTAGTCCTCGGAAAAATCAGTTTTCTGGGGTGATTAGGGCGGCGGCAGTAATCTCGTCTTCTGCAAAATCCTTGAAAACCAGGCCGCTCTCTGTTTCCTCTACCATAATGGCAAGCAGATTGGCGATATTGTGCGCATAGAAGGCACTCGCATCACCAGCCATCATGGAAGGATAATTGGTATGGCCCACCAGGAATACGCCATGTTTCTGTACAATCTTGTCGGCTTCGGTCAGGGGGCAATTGCCACCATTGGCGGCCGCCAGATCCACGATGACGGAACCCTCACGCATGCGTTTCACCACGTCCTCTGTCACCAGCACCGGGGCTGGTCTGCAGGGAATCAACGCCGTGGTAATGATCACATGGGCCTTGGCAAGTTCATCCGCCAACAGAGCCTGCTGACGCGCCTTGGCTTCTTCAGAAAGTTCCTTGGCGTAACCGCCTTCGCCAGAACCTTCTTCCCCGATATCGAGATCGATGGGCTTGGCGCCCAGGGATTCTATCTGCTCACGGGTCTCCGGACGAATATCGTAGGCATAAACATCGGCACCAAGGCGCCTTGCTGTGGCGATAGCCTGCAGACCCGCGACACCGACGCCAAGCACCACCAGCCGGGCAGGTTTGGCAGAACCGGCGGAAGTCATCATCAGAGGAAAGAAGCGTCCATAACGGGCCGCTGCCTCAATGACCGCCCGGTAACCGGCAATATTGCTCTGCGAAGACAGGGCATCCATGGACTGAGCCCGGGAAATGCGGGGGATGCGTTCCATGGCAAGGGGACGAATGCCGCGATCAAACATGGCTTTCAGCGTACCGTCGTCATCGCAGGTCTCGATATGACCGATGAACAAGGCGCCATCACTCATGGCGGCGATTTCGTCTGAATCGGGTTTGCGCACCTTGGTGACGATCTCCGCTGCGAGGGCGGTTGCCCGATCCACCAGGGCAACCCCTGCAGCCGCATAATCATCATCATGATACCCGGCGGCAAGGCCTGCGCCTTGTTCCAGGCTCAGGCTGAAACCCCTGGCGACCAGCTTCCTGGCAATGTCGGGAGTGATGGCCACGCGGGCCTCGCCCGCCAGGCTTTCTTTGGGTATTCCAATATGCATATTGTTCAAATTCTTGTCAGAGTTCGATGCTTGGCCTCTGTTCTGAAGACCGCAAATGGTTCGTCAATCCTGAGTCTGCGGGAGTCACCCCCAAACCGGAGCATAATTTTTAATTATCACATAAATTGCCAGGACAATGTCCCTACATCTGAGAAGAAATTCCCACTCAAAGCGCCTGGCGGCGCATCCATAGCACCAGCAGCAGCACCAGGGACAAAGGGAAGAACACCACCAGTACCGCGGGCAGATCCAGGGCCAGCACCAGAAACGAAAAACCCCTGCTGAAGAGGTAGAGCAGAGTCCCCAGCATAGCGCCCCAAAGCACCCGCTGTCCCGTGGATGCATCCCGCCCGCCCTTCATGACCATGGGCACGGCCAATATCAACATGGCCAGGGTTGTCAGGGGCACAGCCACCTTACTCCAGAACGTCACCTCGTATCTCAGGGCGTTCTGCTGACGCGATTTGAGGCTCTGTATCTGCTCCCACAACCGCCAGGCGGGTAGCATGATGGGATCGATGAAGGCCGCGCTCAGTACCGCCGGATCCACCACTGAGTTCCAGGCCAGCCACGGCTTCTTCTCGATCAGGAGACGGTCATCCCGGATTCGGGTCTGCCGCACCTGCCCCAGTCGCCAATGTGCATCACGGTACTCTCCAAAATCCGCCCGAATCAACGTGTTCAGATCACCGGATTCATCGAAACGATAGATGCTCACATCCTGCAACCTGCCCTCCGGCGTTACCCGGCGGATATTGATCATGGTGGCGCCGTCCTTGGCCCAAAAGCCATTGCGCGAACTGAAGGTGATCTGTTTCTTTTGCTTTTCCAGGCGGTATTGATTGCCATACTGCTCCAGCACCGGACCTACGCCATCACCGATCAACACCACCAGCAACATGAACAGCATTCCCCCTTTCAAAACCGCAAGAACGATCTGCCCGGTTGTCATCCCCGCTGCCCGCATGGCAACCAGTTCTCCCGCTGAGGCCATGCCACCAATACCGATCAGCGCGCCTATGAGCGCCGACACCGGAAAGGCTTCATACAGAAAGCGTGGCACTGAGCAGGCCGCCACCAGCATGGCGTCCAGGTTACTGTAGTCTCCCTTGCCCACGTCTTCTATCTCATCCACCAGTGCCAGCACAAAAGCCATGATGGTCAGTACCAGCAAGGTCATCAAGGTAGCCTTGATAACCGTCACCGCGATATACCGGTCGATGCGCCTCATGAAAAATGTGCCTTCAGGCGCCGCCACAAAGGCGAATAGCTCAAGTTATCCAGCCGCACAATCAAAACTGCCAGCATCACCGCCAGGCCAGGCACCCACCAGATGCCCATCCATTCCGGCGTTACCCCTTTGGCCATCCATTTGCCGGCCAGGCTCAGAAGATTCATGTATATGGCATAAATGATCACAGCAATGGTGAGACGCCCATACACTCCCTGGCGTGGCAGGGAACGAGCCAGAGGCACACTCAGCAACATCAGGGCAAAAACAGAAAGAGGGGCGGAAAGTCTGTCCTGCAGTTCCGCTTTGAGCTTGATATCGTCACTGGCCATTAGCACGGCGGTTGGCAGAGCGGTTCTGGATACAGTGGTGGCTTCTGCCGCCACATCCGGCAACCGGATGGCATAGTGCTGGAAATCCGCTATGGAAAACGGGGTCTTGCCGGGGACTCCCTGGTAGCGTTGTCCTTCCTCCAACAACAGATACTTGCTGTTGTTGGATTCCAGTCCCTCCAGGCGGGCGCGCTTGGCCACCAGTATTCCTGGCTCCCCATTCAGATGATAGCGGACAAACACGTCCTTCAGACCGTCTCCGTGTTCATCGGCCTGCCCCACATAGATCATGAATCGCCCTTTGTTGAATTCATTGAATGCACCGGGCTTGAGCCCCCCAATGCGGAACTGCTTCTTTTCCTGCTGCTGCAGATTGTCTGCATAAACCCTGGCCTGAGGGACGACCACCAGCACCAGTACGGCCACCAGCAGGGCCAGAGGGATGGCGGTCAGAACGAACACCCGGTACAGGCGGGACAGGCCTGCCCCGGCGCTATTCAGAGCAACCATCTCGCTGTCACGATACATGCGCCCCAATCCCCAGAGAATGGAAAAGAAAAAAGCCGGCGGCAGGATAAAGCCCAGCAACTTAATGACTTTCAGTCCCACCAGCACCCCCATGACCTTCATGCTGATGCTGCCGGCAGCCACTTGCCCCAGCAGCAGCACCAGTGAATTGGCCAGTATGAGCAAAAGCAGCACACTCACACTGACCAGCAGGGTTTTGAAAACCTCGCGCATGAGCATTCTGTCAATGATGGAAAACAGCAAGAAACGGACCTGGGGATTCCTATATGGTGGATGAATTCTACCCTCGCAGGCCGGTTATGTCTTGTTCACCGGCAACGCTCAAGAAGACCATGCAGCATTGTCAAATAGATTGTAAACTCTGCCCCTTGTAGCAATAACAAGCTGGAAACAACATGCGCTATCTGACCAAAGTCACCTCTCCTGACAAGTTTTCCACCCAGTGCCTGATCCTGGGTGTTTTTGAAGGCCGGCAACCCGGTGAAAGCCTGGGCAAGCTCGACAAGAGCGCTGCCACAGCCATCAAATCTGCCCTGAAAAAAAGAGACATCAGCGGAAAAAGCGGGCAGACCCTGATGCTCTATGATGTCGACGGCATCCACGCCGAACGGGTGATGCTGGTTGGCTTGGGAAAGAAAAAGTCCCTGAGCGCCAAGTCTCTGGCTTCAGCCATGGAAAAGGCCGTCTCCCAGCTCAATGACAATGCCGCAAGGGATTGCGCCCTGCTGATGCCGCCGGAATTCGCGGATACCTCCAGCCTGTATGCGGCTGCCCGTGACTTGGTGCTCACCGCCGAGGGTCAGCTTTACCGCTTCGATCAATGCAAGAGCAAGAAAGACCGCCCTGCCCATCCTCTGAGCAAGATGACCCTTATCACCGGCTCACGCACGGCTTCCACAGCAGTAAGAAAGGCGCTGACCCATGCTCAGGCCATCGCTTCCGGCATGAACCTGGCCAAAACCCTTGCCAATCTCCCTGGCAATATCTGCACCCCCAGCTACCTTGCCGACCAGGCAAAGAAGATTGGCAGCAATAGCAGCAAGCTGAAAGTCAGCGCTCTTACAGAGAAACAGATGGAGAAGCTGGGCATGGGCGCGCTGCTTTCCGTTTCCCGGGGAAGCCGCGAACCGGCGAAACTCATCGTTATGGATTATCGCGGCGGCCCCGCCAACAGCCGCCCGGTGGTACTGGTGGGTAAAGGGCTGACCTTCGATGCCGGTGGTATCTCCTTGAAGCCTTCCGCCAATATGGACGAAATGAAGTACGACATGTGCGGCGGCGCCAGCGTCATTGGCACCCTGCAGGCATGCGCGGAACTGCAGCTGCCCATCAACGTGGTCGGGATTATACCCTCTTCCGAGAATCTTCCCGATGGCGCTGCCAACAAGCCCGGAGACATCGTCACCAGCATGGCAGGGCTGACCATCGAAATTCTCAACACTGATGCGGAAGGACGGCTGATCCTGTGTGACGCCCTGACCTACGCCGAACGCTTCAAACCCGCCGCGGTTGTGGATATCGCCACATTGACCGGTGCCTGCGTCGTGGCCCTAGGCCACCATACCACCGGACTGCTGGCCAATGATGACAAACTGGCGGACGAACTGTTCCAGGCCGGCAATGACATCAACGATCCCTGCTGGCGGCTGCCCATGAATGATGACTACAGCAGGCAGCTGGACAGCAACTTTGCCGATATAGCGAATATTGGGGGCAAAGGCGCCGGCACGATTACGGCTGCCTGTTTCCTCGGCAAGTTCACCGAAAAGTACAAATGGGCGCATCTCGATATTGCGGGAACAGCTTGGAAGAGCGGAGACAAGAGCGCTACGGGACGCCCGGTGCCCATGCTCATGCAGATGCTCCTGCGGCGCAGCAAACTGGCGGAATGACCCGTGTAGACTTCTATGTACTCCAGGCGGGCAGCCGGGGCAACCGATACACCCTCGCTGTCCGCCTGGCGGAAAAAGCCTGGAATGCAGGTCATCGCGTTCTGATAGCGACCGATACCCGGGAAAACCTGCATCACATGAATCGGCTGCTATGGACTTTTCGGGATCAGAACTTCATTCCCCATGGCATCCTGGGGGATGCGGATCCCTCACTGAATCCTGTACTGGTGACGGACAGCACCGATCCGGCTGATGAACACGATGTCCTCATCAACCTGCGTGCCGAAATTCCGGAGTTTTTCAGCCGTTTTGAGCGTGTGGCAGAATGTGTTGACCAGGAACAGGTGCAGCTGTGCCGCGATCACTACCGCTTCTATCAGAAATGCGGGTATCAACTGGCCACGCATAAGATCACAGACTGACCCAGCCCAAATCAATAACTTTCGCAAAGTCTTTGCCGGACGGGTCATGCCCCTTCCGTATGATCTTTACCCGTTTCCACAAGATACTCATCCTGGAAACGCACAGCGATAGCGCGAAAATCACTTTCCCTTTCCAGGAAAGCATCCAGTACCTGTGGATCAAAGTGTTGCCCGCGCTCGGAGCGCATGATTTCCACGGCCTTCTGATGCGAGAAAGCCGGTTTGTACACTCTACGGGAAATCAGCGCATCATAGACATCTGCTACTGCCATGAGCCGTCCGGAAACCGGTATCCTGTCCTCCCTCAAACCTTCAGGATAGCCTTTTCCGTCCCAACGTTCGTGGTGTGTATAGGCAATCTCCTTGGCGGTTTCCAGAAAATCATAAATTCCCAGGTCGTCTTCCACCCTCTCTATGGCGATCTTGCCGTATATGGCATGGCGTTTCATTTCTTCCCATTCCTCGCCCTGCAGAGGGCCGGGTTTGAGCAGAATATGATCCGGTACACCTACCTTGCCAATATCATGCATAGGCGCTGATTTGAACAACAAGTCGATATAAGCATCATCGAGGTATTCACGGTATCCGGGAGCGGCCCGCAAAGCATCAGCCAGAGTCTTTACATAGTGCTGGGTGCGATGAATATGCTGCCCGGTTTCATTGTCCCTGGTCTCAGCCAGGGATGCCATAAGATAGATGGTCGCATCCTGGGTGCGCGCCAGTTCGGCAGTACGTTCCTCCACCCGCTGTTCCAGCAGATCATTCTGTTCCTGTAGTGAGCAATGAGCTTTGGCCAGAGCAAGATGGGTAGCCACCCGCGCCAACACAATAGGAGGGCTGATGGGTTTGATGATGTAATCCACGGCCCCCATTTCAAGACCACGAATCTCGTCGTCGACTTCACTTTTCACCGTGAGAAAAATAACAGGAATATTGCGCGTCCGTTTATCTGCTTTCAAAAGGCGGCAGACTTCATACCCATCCATGTCCGGCATCAGCACATCGAGAAGAATAAGATCCGGCAGATGATTGTTCAATGCCAGCTCCAAACCTTCTTTTCCTGACTTGGCAACAAAGGTCTGGTACTTGGTACGCAATAACCCTACAAGCACATCGATATAAAAGCGCTCATCATCAATGATCAGGATCCTGGCTCTGTCATCCATTGCTCTCTCCTGTTTCTTCCATCAGTTTTTCCAGTATTTCTACTGCCCTGGCAAATTCATAGTTCTTCAGTTCCTGCTGCAGGTTCTTCACCAGATCGCTCTCTACCTCACTCAAGGAAACCTGTTTCAGCTGGTCCAGCTTGAGTAACGCCTCAGGACTGCCAACACGGACAAGTTCCAGTATCTCCTTATAGATCGCAGCAGTAGAAACTGGTTCAGATGATTTCCGGGTATCAGTTGTTTCTGGCTCCTGCTCATCCAGATATCTGTGCAGATCCGCCACTACCCAGGCAAAATTACGGCGAAAATCTTCCAGCACGAAACGCCGGCTTTCTTCGTTTTCACGAAGCAGGGATTGTTCCAGGATATCTGCCGCTCTTTCCAGCTGCCTTGCTCCAATAGTAGCAGCTACTCCACGTATGGTGTGGGCCAATCGCCGGGCGGAACCACAGTCATTCTCTAGCAGCATCTCCTCGAGTTCCCGCACAGTATTTTCATGATCATCCAGAAACTGCTTCAACAGTTTGTGAAACAACCTGTGTTTCCCACCAATTCTTTCCAGCCCCCATTGCACATCCACATACTGAAGCTGCATGATGGATGGCACTTCAGGTTCCTCGCTGGAGGGTACAGCGGCCACATTGCTATCACGAGGCAACCATGACTCCAATGCAGCCAACAGTTTTCCGGGTTCGATAGGTTTGCTGAGATGCTCATTCATACCTGCTCGCAGGGATTTCTCCCTATCACCCACCAGTGCATGAGCTGTCATCGCAATGATCGGCAAGTCCCGCAAACCCAGTTCGTTGCGAATACGCTCAACAACTTCATAGCCATCCATATCCGGCATCTGTATGTCCATGAACACCAGATCAAAGGCCTTGTCTTGAAGCTTATGCAATGCCTCCCTGCCACTGGACGCTACTTGTACGAATAAGCCAAACTGCTCCAGAATCTCCCTGGCCACGAGTTGGTTGACAAGATTGTCTTCCACCAGAAGCACCTCACCCTGAAAACGTCTGCTCCCGGCGTGTTGCAAACTGTCCGCCCCGGTTTGCGTACGTTTACCACTCAAAACCGACTGGAGTTTCAGTTTGAGAAGCCAGGGAATAACAGGTTTTTGCACATAACCCGCTACGCCTGCTGACAAATCCACTTCTTCACCCACTCGTTGCAACATCAGCAGGCGCAAGCCCCGATCCATCAAAGCTCTGAAGCGATCCTGCTGAGCATCCGTCAACTGAACCTCTCCGAGCATGATGACATCCGGCCATCCTTGGGCAGCGTTTTCCAGATACTGCAAAGTATCTTCCGGAGCAGTGAATACCTCCACTGACATGCCAAAGCCCAGAAGCATCTCCTGCAAAATCATTCGAGCGCTTGCATTGCTGTCCAAAAGAAGTGCTTTCCTGGTAGTGAGCAATGCGGAATCTTCTTCATCACTGATGACATGTTGGACAACATCCAGATTGAGAAAGAAACGAAAGCAGGTCCCTTTCCCCAGCTTGCTCTGCACTTCGATAGTACCCCCCATCAACTCGACCAGGGTCTTGCTTATGGCCAAGCCAAGACCGGTTCCTGTGAACCGGCGTCGATAGGATTGATCCACCTGGGTGAAAGCATCGAACAGGTATGGCAGATCCTTTTCGGCAATTCCAATACCTGTGTCTCTGACAGAAAACGCCAGCGTAGCCGTCGACTGCGTATGCGAGGTAGAAACAATGTCCACCACAATCTCGCCCTGCTCGGTAAACTTTACTGCGTTCTGCACCAGATTGCTCAGTACCTGGGCAAGGTGCAAAGAATCGCCCAGATAGTATTCCGGGATACCGGGTTGCACCCTAAACAGCAACTCCAAGCCCTTGTGTGTGGCTGCCACGGTATTCAGGGTTCCCACCTGCTCCAACACCTCCCACAAAGCGAATTCTTTTCGTTCCAGCTCCAGTTTGCCGGCCTCAATACGGGAGAGATCCAAAATATCATTGATGATGTTCAGTAAGGTTCTGGCGGCCCCTTCCAATTGATCCAGATAGTTGTGCTGACGGGCATCCAAGTTGGTACGGTTGCACAGGTGTACCAGCCCAAGTATGGCATTCATGGGAGTACGGATCTCGTGACTCATGTTGGCCAGGAAACGGCTTTTGAATGCATTGGCTTTTTCCGCATCAGCTTTGGCCCGGGCCAGTGCCTTTTCCATGCGTAAGCGGTCAGTAAGATTGTAGAACATGCCCAAATGCACTTTGCGCCCTTCCAGTTCGATAGGAATGGCGGACATCAATCCTTCGATCCTGTTTCCCCGGTCTGTGCGCAGCGTCACTGGATAGTGATCCACCCTTCCTTTATGAATCAGTTGCTGAAGGACTTCCTGGCGCTGCTCCTGATCAACATAGAATTCATTCATGTTTCTCCCCAACATGCCCGAATTGCCACTTTCCATTTCCGCAGCCACCTGCGAATTGGCCAACACCAGGGTGCCATCTTCATCAGCTACCACGACAGGGATAGGAAGCGCCTGAAGAATATGGGTCAATTGTTGCTCACTTTTTTGCAGGCGCTGTTTCTGGGAACGTATCAGGTAAATCCAGACAAAAGTCAGCAGCAGCACTATCAGGCCAATGGCAACCACTCGCCACAACAGCTGATAGTCCATTTTTACCGTATAATCCACTTGCAACCATTTTTTTTGAATAGCGGCACGCTGTTCATCGCTGATGCTGTCCAACAACTTGTTCAGGATAGCTGTCAGTTCAGGCCAATCCTTGCGCACCCCCATGCGCAAATCCAGGTTGAAGGGTGTGGGTGCAGCCACCTTGATATTACTCAAGCCATACTGCTGTAACAGACTGCTTGCTGTCGCCAGATTTCCCACATAGGCATCCACTCTGCCTATTGCCAGCTCTTTGAGCGCAGACAGAGTGTTCTCGCTGGTAACCAGCTCGATCCTTGGATATCTGTCACGCAGTATTTCTTCCATGATATAACCCTTCTCCACTACGACTTTGTTTCCTTGCAGATCAGGAAGCCCGGTGAGCAGTTGGGCATCTTTGCGCGTAAAGATCACCACCGGAAAACTCAGATAGGGCCGGGTGAAATTCATGAACTTCTCACGTTCCTCAGATGCCGCCACCGCCGGCAGCAGGTCTATCTGTCCCAGCTTGACCTTTTGCATGACTTCCGTCCAGGACATATCCTTCTGCACATCGAAATGGGTCCCCAGCCATGAAGCAATGAGAGAAACATAGTCAGATGCCATGCCTTTGTATTGTCCATTTTCATCCAGGTACTCTACCGGTGGCCAGGCGGGGTCTATACCCACACGAACATCTGGATGTTCACTCAACCATTTTTGGTCGTTCAGAGACAGATAGATGCGCTCCATAGCCGCATTGCCATTTGCAGCAGGCAGCCATTTACCAATCATGCGATGTTCTTCCTCCGCGGGTATGGCATCCAGGGCTTTCTGCAGAATGCCA
>JALWRH010000047.1 GCA_026994195.1 Sedimenticola sp.
TGCCCAGGCGGTCAAAGATGATGGCCAACTCGTTGATCAGGGCAATATTCAGATCCCGCTGGGTATTTTCGATGACCTTGGCCGCCTCGGCTTCCTTGATGGATGCCGCACGGAACACCCCAGCTTCGATGACAGACTCGTACAAAGCAGCAACGGCATCCAGGCATTGGGCATCGTCTCCGGACACCACTTTGACGATCCGTGTCAGGGTATGCACCTTGTCCCCGGGATTGATGCGTTCGGGCGAGTAGCCCACATGAAAATCCTGTTTCCATTTCAGGCCGGACTCCTCTTCCAGTATCGGCACGCAGACCTCTTCCGTCAGACCCGGATAGACGGTGGATTCGAACACCACAGTGGCGCCTTTTTTCATCACCTGCCCTGCCGTGCGGGTTGCCCCTACCAGGGGAGAAAGGTCCGGCTGATTGGCCTCGTCGATGGGAGTGGGAACTGCCACGATAAGAAAGTCCGCTTCGGACAGATCCCCGGCATCTGTGGTGAAAACCAGTTTGCCGGCCGCTGCAAACTCCTCGTTATCCACCTCTCCTGTGGGATCAGAGCCGCCACGATAACAGGCGATGACGTCCTCTTTCAGATCCAGGCCGATGGTCTTGTACTGCTTGCCGAACTCGATGGCCAGGGGCAGGCCCACATAGCCCAGTCCCACAACGCCGATAACGGATGAAGAATTTACATTCATTGATTCCAGTTCCTTGTATGTAGTGTTGTTGACCCGATGCATTCCCGCAGATGGGCGTACCAATTGACAATTGTATCCCAGGTGTGGGGGTGGCCACCAATACTCCTTTACCCGTCGGGCGGCCGGATATCAGGCAGCTGTGCAAAACAGGTCAGGGATGCCTGCTGCAGAAAAGCCTCCATGTACGCGGAGGACTGATCCTCAGCACGGATGCCAGCATACAGGGTGGCATGCACGCCTGCTTTTCCCAGGCGCAGTGTCCGCAACTGATCACCTCGCAGATACTCCTCCAATGCCCAGGCAGGCAGTGCGCACACTCCCCGGCCGCTGGCCACCAACTGCATGATTAATGGTGTCAGTTCCACCCGGCGAATGGAGGCGGGTCGCACGCCGGCAGGGGACAGAAAACGGGAGAATACATCCAGCCTGGCCGGGTCCACGGGATAGGTGATCAGGGTTTCGGCGGCCAGATCCTGCGGGCGGACAAAAGCCTGCTCCGCCAGGGCATGGCCGGATGCAACGGCCAACAGGGATTCATAGCTGAACAGGGGCTGAAAAACCAGTGCCGGATCGGTATGGGGATCAGAGGTAACAACCAGATCCACCCGCCCTGAACGCAGAGCCGGCAGAGGATCGAAGCTGTGTGCCTGAGTCAGATCCAGCTCCACATCCGGCCAGGCTTCCCTGTAACTGTCCAGAGCTGGCATCAGCCATTTGAAGCAGCTGTGGCACTCGATGGCGATATGCAGGCGTCCACTCTGTCCCCTCCCCATACGCCCCAGGGTAAGTTCACAACCTTCCATCCGGGGCAGCACATCCCGAGCCAGAGACAGCAGCCTTTCTCCTGCCGGTGTCAGGTGCAAAGGGCGGCTCTTGCGCCGGAACAGGGTGACATCGAAATGCTGCTCCAACCCTTTGATCTGGTGAGACAGGGCAGACTGGGTGAGGTGCAGCCTCTCTGCTGCTGCCGTGAGGCTGCCGGTTTCTGCCAGCGCTTCCATACTGCGCAGATGAGAAACGTTTAGATACATGAATATTTCTCATTTTTTATTGATTATTTATCAATTGTACTCTTGTTTAACTTGAAACAGAATGGCCGCTTTCCTATTCAACAGACCATCGACCATGACACTTCTCCACAACTCTGGATTTCCCCGCATCGGCCATAAACGTGAACTCAAGTTTGCTCTGGAGCGCTACTGGCGCGGCGAAGACGACCTGAAAAAACTGGAAGCCGTTGCCGCCAGGCTGCGCGCCCGGCACTGGCAGCTGCAGCAGGATGCGGGGCTGGATCTACTGCCAGCAAACGACTTTTCCCTGTACGACCAGATACTGGACAATAGCCTGTTGCTGGGCGCCACGCCCTCCCGGTTCGGCGATTTGTCCACGCTCTCCCACGCAGACGCCGCTTTCTGTGTCGCCAGGGGTCGGGACGCCCAGGGAAATCCCGTTGCCGCGGCTGAAATGACCAAGTGGTTCGACACCAACTACCATTTCATCGTCCCGGAACTGCAGCGTGGCCAGACATTCAGTGTAAGCAGCAACAAACTGTTCGATGAAGTGAAAGAAGCCCGGCGCCTGGGACACCTCAACATCAAACCCGTACTCCCCGGTCCTCTGACCTGGTTATGGCTGAGCAAGGCCGAGGGGGAAGCCTTCAACCGCCTCGAACTCCTGGACGACTTGGTAGCAACCTATGGCGACATTCTGCAGCGTCTGGCCAACCTGGGCGTGGAATGGGTGCAACTGGATGAACCGGCCCTGGCGCTGGATCTGCCCACGGACTGGAAGCAAGCCTATGAAAGCGCCTACAGCCGCTTGAACGCAGCACCGGTGAAGCTGCTCCTGGCGACCTATTTTGGCCCCCTGCAGGACAACCTGCATCTGGCGGCCCGGCTTCCCGTGGATGGACTGCATCTGGACGCTGTGCGGGCGCCGGGAGAGCTGGCTCTCCTCGCCGACCACCTGCCAGCGTACAAAGTGCTTTCCGCCGGCATCATCGATGGACGCAATATCTGGCGGGCGGATCTGAGCCAAATTCTGGATCTCCTGGAGCCCCTGCAAAAGCGCATGGGGGATCGTTTGTGGCTGGCGCCTTCTTGCTCCCTGCTGCACGTTCCTGTCGATCTGTCCTCAGAGACCGAACTGGACACCGAACTGAAGGGCTGGCTGGCCTTCGCAGTGCAGAAGCTGGATGAGCTGAACCTGCTGCGGGAAAGCCTCCAGGCTGATCCGGGGCGGCGCCAACAGCTTCTCTCCGACAATCACTCAGCCGCCCAGGCCCGGCGCCTGTCCACAAGAATCCATGATCCAGCGGTACAGGAACGCCTGGGTTCTTTGAATGCAGGCATGGCCCAACGCCGCAGCCACTACCGGGAACGCCGTGTACAGCAGATCGAACTGCCCCTGTTTCCCACCACCACCATCGGCTCTTTCCCCCAGACAGCTGAAATCCGTCAGGCCCGCCGGGACTACCGCTTGGGACGCCTGGACAATGCAGCCTACCAACAGCAAATGCACAGCGAGATCCACAAGGCCGTGGAGATTCAGGAAGCCCTGGGGCTGGATGTGCTGGTGCACGGCGAAGCAGAGCGCAATGACATGGTGGAATATTTTGGCGAGCAGCTGCAGGGATTCGCCTTCACCCGTTTTGGCTGGGTGCAATCCTATGGCTCCCGCTGCGTCAAGCCTCCCGTGCTGTTTGGCGACGTGAGCCGCCCGGATCCCATGACCTTGTCCTGGACCTCCTATGCCCAATCACTCACTGACAAGCCCATGAAAGGCATGCTCACCGGTCCCGTAACCCTTCTCAATTGGTCTTTCGTGCGCGACGACCAGCCCCGCGCCCTTACCTGCCGCCAGCTGGCCCTAGCCCTGCGCGACGAAGTGCTGGATCTCGAACAGGCGGGAATCAGCATCATTCAGATCGATGAGGCCGCCCTGCGCGAAGGCCTGCCCCTGCGGCAGGCAGACTGGCAGGAGTATCTCCACTGGGCCGTGGAATCCTTCCGCATTGCCGCAAGTGGGGTACAGGACAGCACCCAGATCCACACCCATATGTGCTACTCGGAATTCAATGACGTCATGCCCGCCATCGCTGCCATGGATGCGGACGTGATCACCATAGAAACCTCGCGCTCCCGCATGGAACTCCTGGACGCTTTTCGTGACTTCGACTATCCGGCAGAGATCGGCCCCGGGGTGTACGACATCCATTCCGCCAATATTCCTCGCCAGGAAGACATGTTGGCCCTTCTGCAAAAAGCGCTGGAACGCATTCCCGCAGAACGCCTTTGGGTCAATCCCGATTGCGGGCTGAAAACCCGGGACTGGAAAGAGGTGAAACCCGCACTGGAAAACATGGTGGCCGCCGCCCACCGGCTGCGGCGGCAATATCAGGAAAAGGATCGCGTCAGCGCCTGATATTCTGGCGTGGGCTACCCGGCCTGGGCAGACGCCGCCAGCAGGCGCCGCACCCGGGGCACATGCCTGCGGCTGACTTCCAGGCGTTCATCGATATCGGCAAACCCCACTTCCACCCCGCCTTCGGGGCGCTTGTGCAGGGCGGAAATCATGCGCGGGCGCACCAGGGTGCTGCGGTGGATACGCAACAGTTCATCAGGAAAGCGTTTCTCCAAAGCCACCAGGGAATCTTCCAGCAGAGCCTCTCCCCTGCTGTGTCTGGCCACCACGTACTTGCTGTCGGCACGAAAATAGTACACATCAGAAAGAGGAATGCGCTGCATCCCTCCCCGGTACTTGCTGGTTATCCACTGTTCCTCCCCTGTCTCCCGCTGCAGCAGGGGACGGGTAAGACGCGTGACTTTGTCCATGGCAACCAACAGCTTTTCCCGGCGAATGGGTTTGAGCAGGTAATCCAGGGCATGCACTTCGAAAGCATCCAGCGCATGCTCGCTGTAGGCTGTGGTGAATATGATAGCGGGAGGCAGTTCCTGGCGGGATATCAAGGCTGCTGCCTCCAGCCCATCCATGCCGGGCATATGGATATCCATGAATACCAGGTCTATCTCCTGCTGTTTGCATATGCGCACGGCCTGTTCGCCATTCTCGGCTTCAGCCACTACCTCATGATCCCCTTCAAGCTCGGAAAGCAGCGTACACAAGCGCTGACGAGCCAGTCTTTCATCATCGACCACTAAAATCTTCATGTCTTATTTTCTCCAGCCACAGGAAACCAGATCCGTACCTGGTAACGATCCTCCACCATGCCGGTGTGCATGCCCGCCTTATCACCAAAGCGCACTTCCAGGCGCTGGCGGATATTTTCCAATGCCATGTGATTTCCCTGGCGCTGGGAAACACCGGGCTGTTCCGCCAAGGTATTGCTTACGGTAAGCGCCACCACGCCATTGCGGAAACGCCCAAAGATACAGATTTCTCCTCCATGCACGGAAGGCTCGATACCATGATAGACAGCGTTCTCCACCAACGGCTGCAACAACAGGGCTGGCATGGGCGCGCCCTCGGGAAGATTCTCCAGACTCCAGTTCACGCGCAAGCGCGCACCCAGGCGCTGCTGTTCCACGGCCAGGTACTGCCGGGTCAGTTCCATTTCCCGGCCCACACTGGACATGCGGCTCTCATCCCCAAGACTGGCGCGGAACAGGTCAGCCAGATCCTGCAATATGTCCTCAGCCCTGCGTGGATCATCGGGAATCAGACTGATGACAGTGTTCAGGCTGTTGAATAGAAAATGGGGGCGGATACGCGCCTGCAACGCCTGAAAACGCGCCCGGCTCTCGGCCAGCTCTTTTTGCTTCTGCTGATGGTTCTCATACAGGTAGCGCAGGATCAGCGCCCCCAGGATGCCGCTGATGCCCAGAGTGCGGATTCTCAGCTCTTCCAATGATAGGTCAGGAAAATACTCCACCGGGATCAGGTGCCCGGTGATCAAACTCACCAGCAACGCGGCCAGCATGATCAACAACCAGGCCGCCAGTCCAGCC
>JALWRH010000048.1 GCA_026994195.1 Sedimenticola sp.
TACGGGTACGGACAGCGCTGAGGCCGCTTCCACAGCACCCGGGGCGCGCAAAGCGTTGACATCATTGATCATGCCCGCGCCGGCCCGGACCGCTTCGGTCATGACTTCTGGTTTGCTGGTATCGATGGAAAGGGGCAACTCCAGTTGCTCGCGCAGGGCTTCGATGACCGGCAGAACCCGATCCATTTCTTCTTGCGCCAATACGGGCTCAGCCCCGGGGCGGGTGGACTCTCCACCAATGTCGATGATGGCCGCCCCGTCTTCCGCCATGCGACGGGCGGCGGCAGTGGCGGTGTCCAGGTCAATATAGCGTCCACCATCCGAAAAGGAATCCGGCGTGACATTGAGTATCCCCATGACGACGGGGACACTCAGATCCAGCGGCCTGCCGTTACAGTTCAGCATTGTCATCCTGTTGCGCCGGCAGCCGGTATCTGGCGCCAGCCCTGTATCAGTGTTGCCCGGCAGGGTCCGGATCAATGATGGGTTCGTCCTTTTTGCCGTCCCCGGCGCTGTCATCGGAAGACACGACACTGCCGCCGGAACTGGCTGATGAATCATCATCCCAGTCCGCAGGAGGACGCGGTGTGCGTCCGGCCATGATGTCCTCGATCTGATGAATGTCGATGGTCTCATACTTGATCAGGGCCTCGGACATGGCATGCAGTTTGTCCATGTTCTCCTTGAGAATCCGCCGTGCACGATCATAGTTCCGGTCGATGATGTTGCGGATTTCCTCATCGATGATGTGCGCCGTTTCATCGGAAACATTCTTGTGCTGGGTTACGGAACGGCCCAGGAACACCTCTTCCTCCTCCTCGCCATAAGCCAGAGGACCAAGACGCTCCGACAGACCCCAGCGGGTCACCATGTTGCGAGCAATTTCCGTGGCGCGCTTGATATCGTTGGAGGCGCCGGTGGTGACATACTCGTCACCAAAGACCAGCTCTTCGGCGATACGCCCACCGTAGAGGCTGGAAATCTGGCTCTCCAGCAACTCCCTGCTCTGGCTGTAACGGTCTTCTTCGGGCAGGAACATGGTCACACCCAAGGCCCGGCCCCGGGGAATGATACTCACCTTGTACACGGGATCATGGGAAGGCACCTTCAGGCCGACGATAGCATGCCCTGCCTCGTGGTAGGCCGTCTGCTTCTTCTCTTCATCCTTCATGACCATGGAACGGCGCTCGGCCCCCATCATGATCTTGTCCTTGGCCGCCTCGAAATGGGCCATGGTGACGCTGCGGCTGTTCTGCCGCGCCGCCATCAGCGCGGCTTCGTTGACCAGGTTGGCCAGATCCGCCCCGGAAAAGCCGGGCGTGCCCCGGGCGATCAGTGACGGCTTCACGTCATCAGCCAGGGGTACCTTGCGCATGTGCACCTTGAGAATCTGCTCCCGGCCGCGCACGTCGGGCAGGGGCACCACTACCTGGCGGTCGAAACGGCCAGGACGCAGCAGTGCCGGATCCAACACATCGGGGCGGTTGGTGGCGGCGATGACGATGACGCCTTCCGTGCCTTCGAAACCGTCCATTTCCACCAGCAGCTGGTTCAGGGTCTGTTCGCGTTCATCGTGTCCCCCGCCCAGGCCCGCACCACGGTGACGGCCCACGGCATCAATTTCATCGATGAATATGATGCACGGGGCATGCTTCTTGGCCGTCTCGAACATGTCCCGCACCCGGGACGCGCCGACGCCCACGAACATCTCTACGAAGTCGGAACCCGAGATAGTGAAGAAAGGCACCTTGGCCTCTCCGGCGATGGCCTTGGCCAGCAGGGTCTTACCCGTACCGGGTGAACCCACCATGAGCACGCCCTTGGGGATCTTGCCCCCCAGGCGCTGGAACTTGGAAGGGTCCTTGAGGAACTCCACCACTTCCTGCACTTCTTCCTTGGCCTCTTCAACGCCTGCGACATCGGCGAAGGTCACCTTCACCTGATCTTCGCTGAGCATGCGCGCCTTGCTCTTGCCGAAGGACATGGCGCCGCGGCCACCGCCGCCGCCCTGCATCTGGCGCATGAAGAAAATCCACAGAGCAATGAGAATGATGAGCGGGAACCAGTTGATGAGTATCAACTTGAGCATGGACGGTTGCTCCGGCGGTTTGGCGCGGATGTCCACGCCCGCCTTGAGCAGATCGCCAATAAGACCAGGGTCGTTGGGGCTTTCCGTAATGAAAGTGCTGCCGGAAGAGGTGGTGCCCTCTATCTTGCCGCTTTCATGAATCACCACACTGGTTACATTGCCTTGATCCACCTGCTCCAGAAACTGGGAGTAGGAAATGGCCGGCGCACGGTTCTTTTGTCCATTGAAACTGTTGAATACTGTCATCAGCACAATGGCGATGACGACCCACAGCACAATGTTTTTTGCCATATCGTTCAAAATAGGGTTCCTCTTTGATTTCCCTGGTCATGCTTTGAATTGGACAGATTCAAAGCAGATACGTTCTACACATAGAAATTATCAGGATTTATAGTCCGTTGCTACCATATACACTTCGCGGCTTTTCGCCCGGGAGGATTTTGGCTTGCGCATCACCACCCGTCTGAAACTGCTCCGGGCATCCCTGACATAGTCGTCAAAGCCCTCTCCCTGGAACAATTTGGTGACGAAAGCACCGCCCGGCTTGAGGGTGGTTCTGGCAAAATCCAGCGCCAGTTCAGCGAGATACATGGCCCTGGGTTGATCAACGGCGCGCACACCACTGGCATTCGGCGCAATGTCGGAAACTACCAGATCCACAGCGCGCCCCTCCAGCAGATTTATCAATTGATCCATCACTTCCTGCTCACGAAAATCGCCCTGCAAAAAATCCACGCCGGGAATACCGTCCATTTCCAGAATATCCATGGCCAGCACTTTGCCTTTGTCGCCTACCACGGCGGCCGCCACCTGGCTCCAGCCACCGGGGGCCGCGCCCAGATCCACCACCACCTGGCCAGGCTTGAGAATCTTGTCCTTCTCCTGCAGTTCCAGCAATTTGTAGCTTGCCCGGGACCGATATCCTTCTTTCTGGGCACGCTGCACGTACTCGTCATTCACATGACGCTGCATCCAGATATGACTGCTTTTGGAACGGGCCATCCCTCATTCACACAAGTTTCCACCAGGACAGCGGATTATACCGGCTTTTTCCCCGCAAGATTGCCCCGGAAGGAGTAGAATGCCGCAAAATCTATCAAGGGCCAATCCCTGGAGTTCCCCGTGCCACTATCCAATTCCCAGATCCGACACCTGCGCAGCCTGGCGCACAAGCTCAAACCTGTGGTCATGGTGGGCCAGCACGGCCTGCGTGAATCCGTGCTGGAGGAAATCGGCATTGCCCTGGATTTTCACGAACTCATCAAGATCAAGGTGAGCGTCGGCGACCGGGAAGAGCGTGACCGGCTCATCAAAAAAGTCATTGCGGCAACAGGCGCTGAACAGGTGCAGCGCATCGGCAACATGGCCGTAATGTTCAAAAGAAATCCCAAGAAGCCAAAAATCGTGCTGCCTTGATCACAGAACTCCCTGCCCCGGGGAGCGACAATGGCCTGCATGAATCTGTCATGCAATCCCTTCAAACCCATTCTGGCTGTGATCCTATGGCTGTTCAGCCACCCTTCCCTGGCACGGGACGACACCCTGATTCTGGGCCTGGAAAGCTATTCCACCCTCCATTCCATAGGGTTAGAACTGGACATCGACGGTGATGCCAATCATAACGCCTCGGTAAAGCTGCAGTACCGGCTCACCGGCAGTACTCCCTGGAAAGATGCCCTGGATCTGTTTCGTGTGGATTACACTCCGGCTTCCCCCGCACCGGGGCTGGAAGCGCCTTTCAACGGCTTTGCCGGCAGTATCTTCTTCCTCATTCCCGGTCAAGAGTATGAACTGCGCCTGACAGTCACCGATCCTGACGGAGGCAGTGACACCCGCAACCTGACAGTCGGCACCCGGCAACAGCCGGCAAAGCCCCTGGGTGGGCGGCAACTGCATGTCATTCCCGGCGATGGCGGTGGTGATGGCTCACAGAGCAACCCGTATCGGGGCATACAGGAAGCTCAGTACCATGTACAGCCGGGAGACAGTTTCCTGTTGCACACCGGCATCTATGGAGGCTTCGACAGCGGCGGAGAAATCCAGCTGAACAAGGGGGGTAACCCTGATAGCTATGTCGTGTGGCAGGCAGCTCCCTCTGAAGAAGTGATTTTTGACAGCCCCCTGCGCATAGCCGCTGACTATCTCTGGGTGGAAGGGGTGCATATCCGGGGACACAAAGGTGTGGACGATGAGTTTGGCCTGAGAACCTACAATGCCCCCCAAGGCGTGGTCATCCGGGGAAACCTGTTCACGGATTTCTACTACAGCATTGCCCTCAATCACGGCGGCGACCACTGGCTGATCATCGACAACACCATTGTCGGCGACAAGGATCTCCACGTGGAAGAGGGCCCGCCCAGCTGGGGTGGCGAAGGCATAGAACTGCAAGCCACTAGCGGCCATACTGTCGCCTGGAACCGCATATCCCTGGTAGCAGACGGTATATCTTCCGGCCTGCGGAACGTGGACATCTATCGCAACGACATATTCAATACCACAGATGACGGTATCGAACCGGACTACGCCTACGCCAACATCCGCGTCTGGGAAAACCGCATTTCCAATGTGCGCCACAACGGCTTCAGCTTCCAGCCCATGAACCAGGGCCCCTGGTATTTCATCCGCAATCAGGTGGCAGCACCCCTGGAGTCCAGTCTGAAAATCCGCCAGACCAGCCGGGTGCTGCTGGCGCACAACATCTTCGTGGGCTGGGATGTCGCCCTGGGCCATGCCTGGCCCAACGAAGTGCCTGGCATTCTCAACTTCCATGCCATCAACAACATCTGGATCAGCGCCAACAACGGTTATGTGTGGGATCACAACGCGGGGGGCCACGCCCCTTCCTGGCGTACCCTTCTCGATCATGATGCTTTCGACCAGGGAAGCTCTCCCTACACTATTCGCTGGAACGGCGTTCAGTACAATACACTGAATGACTTTTCCCTGGCCACAGGGCTGGAGGCCAATGGCATGGAAATCGACAGGAGTACCTGTTTGAAGCACTTCGACATTCCCCTGCCCCCGCCGGCTACCATGCCCCTGCAGTATTTTTCTCTCAAAGCCGGCTGCGAGGCCATCGATGCGGGCATTCAATTGAACAATATCAACGAAACATTCAGCGGCAACGCGCCGGATCTCGGCCCCTATGAATGGGGAGAAGAGCTGCCTCAATACGGTCCCAGAACGGGAATCATGGTATTTTCAGACGGATTCGAGAATCCCTGAGGGTTTCAGCACCCTGCCGTACCCGCAGCCCCCCTGCAAGGGCCGTCAATCCCTCGCCATGAATGAACATGGAAGTTGGTGTATCGAAAATGTCAGCAGGCTAACGCAGATCCCAGGCTTCCAGCCAGGCAACTTGCGCAGGCACCAGGCCGAGGTCTTTTTGCAGCAGTTTCTGGATTCCCGACAGATGCGCAGCGCCGTAAAAAATACCAATACGCCGATGTCCCTTGCTGATCTCCCCGCGCAGGACCTGTACCGCCTTGCGGTTGCGCGCCGCCAGCAGAGTGCTGCCATTCTGGCCCTCTATGG
>JALWRH010000049.1 GCA_026994195.1 Sedimenticola sp.
GGAAATCCGACTACGGCTCCCCGGAGAACGAGGAAGAATTCAAGGCGCTCTACGCCTATTCGCCCTACCACAACGTGAAGCAAGGCGTTTGCTATCCCCCGACCCTGGTCACCACCGCCGATCACGACGACCGGGTGTTCCCCGCCCACAGTTTCAAGTTCACCGCCGCCCTGCAGGCGGCTCAGGCCTGTGACAATCCCATCCTCATCCGCATCGAAACCCGGGCAGGCCATGGCGCCGGCAAGCCCACCGGCAAGCGCATCGAGGAAGCGGCGGACATGCTGGCCTTCCTCGACTACTTTCTGAAAGGCCGTCCATGAACGATCAGCCCTCGCGGCCTTCCATGAAATGGTCCATGCGCATGGGCAGCCTGGCAGGGATTCCTGTCTATATTCATGCCACTTTCCTCATTCTTCTGATCTGGATCGCCCTGAGCTACTGGCGCAGCGAGCAGAGTCTGGGGGCTGTAGTGCATGGCGTGGTTTTCATCCTGGCTCTGTTTGGCTGCGTGGTCCTGCACGAGCTCGGCCACGCCCTTACAGCCCGGCGCTTCGGCATCCGAACGCGGGACATCACCCTGCTGCCCATCGGCGGCGTGGCGTCCCTGGAGAAGATGCCGGACGATCCCAGGGAAGAGATCCTGGTGGCCCTGGCCGGGCCGGCGGTGAACATCGTCATCGCCGCCGCCTTGTGGCTATGGCTGAGCCTGCAGGGAGCGATGCCAGCAGAAGGTATTGCGGCGCTGCTCCAGGGCAACATGCTGCAGCAACTCCTGGCCCTGAACCTGTTCCTGGCCCTGTTCAACCTGCTGCCGGCTTTTCCCATGGACGGCGGGCGGGTATTGCGTGCGGTACTGGCCCTGCGCATGGATCATCTTAAGGCCACCCGGTCGGCGGCCGCCATTGGCCAGGCCTTTGCATTGTGGCTGGGACTGGTCGGATTGCTGTACAACCCCTTCCTGCTGTTCATCGCCCTGTTCGTATGGATAGGCGCCATGGCGGAAGCCGGTTCAGAGGAAGTGAAAAGCCTGCTCCATGACAGCACCCTGGAACACGCCATCATCACCCATTTCGACACCCTGGCCCCGGACGATGCCCTGTCCCGGGCCATTCAGCTTACCCTGGAAGGCGTGCAAAAGGATTTTCCTGTCCTGGATCAGGGCGAGATCGTCGGCGTGCTCACCCAGGAAGACCTGCTGCGCGGTCTACAGGAACAAGGAGCCCTGGCTCCCGTGGCAAGCTACATGCACACCGGCATTCCCACAGCCGAAGTGAACGAACCCCTGGAAAAAGTCATGAAGGAACTGCAGGAATGCGACTGCCATATTCTCGCCGTGACCCGGAAGGGCAAGCTGGCGGGCATCATCAACATGGAGAACATCCTGGAACTGTTGCGCATCGAAGCCGCGCTAAAAAAGCAATCTCTGGGATAGCCCAAGGGGTCGGCGTCAAATCAAGCAAGGCGGTGGATTCATTGCACGCCATCCTGATTTGACGCCGACCCCTCTACTCATTCCTGTGCCAATACCTTGCCGATACGCTTCTTCATCACCCCGTAATACACCACGGGGATCACCACCAGGGTGAGGATGGTGGACACCAGCAGGCCAAAGATCAGGGCCACGGCCAGGCCGGAGAAGATGGGGTCATCGAGAATGAAGAACGCGCCCATCATAGCCGCCACAGCGGTGAGCACGATGGGCTTGGCGCGCACAGCGGCGGAACGCACCACGGCGGCTTCGAAGCTGGAGCCGGCGCGCACTTCCTGGTTGATGAAATCCACCAGCAGGATGGAGTTGCGCACGATGATCCCCGCCAGGGCGATCATACCGATCATGGAGGTGGCAGTGAACTGGGCGCCCAACAGGGCGTGACCGGGCAGGATGCCGATGACGGTCAGGGGAATGGGCGCCATGATGACCAGGGGCACCAGGTAGGAGCGGAACTGGGCCACCACCAACAGGTAGATGAGCAGCAATCCCACGGAATAGGCAATACCCATGTCACGGAAGGTTTCATAAGTGACCTGCCACTCACCATCCCACTTGAGGCTGAACTCGTAGGGATTGGCGGGCTGGCTGAGGAACCACTGCACCGGCCCGTCCTTTTTCTTTAGCCGGGCGGATATGTCGAACATGCCATAGAGGGGGCTGTCGGTTCTGCCTGCCATGTCGCCCAGGACGTAGACCACGGGCAGCAGGTCTTTGTGATAAATGCTGTACTCCCGCTCGGAAGGCACCACGGAAACCACTTCGGACAAAGGTACGAAACTGCCATTGCGGCCACGGATCTTGAAAGCCAGCACCTGGTCCAGATCCGCCCGGGCCGCTTCGCTCAGGCGCACACGGATGGGCACGGCATATTTCAGGTTGGTGCCGTGGATGAAGGCCATGTCCTCCCCGTCCAGCACGGCGGACAGGGCCTTGGCCACATCCGCCTGGGAGATGCCCAGACGCGCTGCGCGCACCCGGTCCACCACTACCACGGCCTTGTCCGAAGGGAACTCCACGGAATCATCCACGTCCACGATATCCGGGGTTTCCTCGAACACGTCGCGCACTTTCTTGGCCGCCTCGATCTGTCCCTCGTAATCGATGCCATAGATCTCCGCCACCAGAGGCGAGAGTACCGGCGGCCCCGGCGGCACTTCCACAATCTTGGCGTTGCCATCATAGCTGGAGGCAATGGCCTGCACCCTGTCGCGCACGGACAAGGCGATTTCATGGCTCTTGCGCTTGCGATGGTGCTTATCCACCAGGTTGACCTGGATATCCCCCAGGTAGGCGCCTTCGCGCAGGTAGTACTGACGCACCAGACCATTGAAGCTGATGGGCGCGGCAGTACCCGCATACACCTGGTAGTCCATCACTTCGGGAACCGTGGACAGATAAGCGGCGATCTCATTCAGGGTCAGACTGGTCTGCTCCAGGGAAGTGCCCTCGGGCATATCCAGCACCACTTGAAACTCGGACTTGTTGTCGAAGGGCAGCATTTTCATGATGACCTGCTTACCCACCACCAGGGACACTGACGCGGCTATGAGTACCAGGATGCCGAACAACAACAGCCAGCGATTACGCCGGCCTTTGTTCTCATGCAGAAAAGGCCGCATGACCGCCCCGAAGAAGCGGTCCAGCCTGCCCCGTACAGCCTCCTCATGACCCACCGCCTTCCCCCCGGCCATATGCGCCAGCAAGTGATTGGTAAGCCATGGAGTAAAAATAAACGCCACCGCCAGGGAAATGAGCATGCCCATGGAAGCATTGATGGGGATGGGACTCATGTAGGGTCCCATGAGGCCGGTAACGAAAGCCATGGGTAGCAGGGCGGCAATGACGGTGAAAGTGGCCAGGATAGTGGGGCCGCCCACCTCGTCCACTGCCAGGGGAATGGCTTCCATGAGTTTCTTTCCGCCCATGGCCAAATGCCGGTGGATATTCTCCACCACCACGATGGCGTCATCCACCAGGATGCCGATAGAGAAGATGAGCGCGAACAGGGAAACCCGGTTGAGGGTGAAGCCCCAGGCCCAGGAAGCGAACAGAGTGATGGCCAGAGTCACGGCCACCGCCGCACCCACAATGATGGCTTCGCGCCAGCCCAGGGCCAGCAGTACCAGCAGGATCACCGAGGAGGTGGCAAAAATAAGCTTGCTGATGAGCTTCTTTGCCTTAGCATCTGCGGTCTCGCCATAGTTGCGAGTGATGCTTACTTGCACATTGTCGGGGATGAAGATGCCCTTGAGTTCTTCAAAGCGCTTGATCACCCGCTGGGCAATCTGCACTGCATTGGTGCCGGGTTTCTTGGCCACGGCAATGGTGACTGCAGGGTACTCGCTGTCCAGGGCTTCAGGCGCTGCCGGGCCAGGTCCGGTCCAGACGTAATTTTTTGGCAGGTCGGGACCTTCTTCCACCCGGGCCACATCGCGCAGATACACGGGCTTGCCATCCTTCATGCCAATGACCAGATCCGCCACTTCCGCGGGGCTGCTGAAGAACACACCGGCCTGCACCAGGATCTCCCGGTTGTCCGCCGTGACCTTGATATTGTCCCGGGAAGCATTGCCGGCCTGCAGGGCCATACGCAGGTCATTGAGATCAATGCTGTAGCCCGCCAGGGCCTGGGGATCAATGATGACCTTCACCGCCCGTTCCGGCGCGCCTATGGTATAGATGTCCCGGGTGCCGGGCACCCGCTTGAGTTCCGACTCGATGGCATGAGCCACCAGGCCCAGCTCGTAGGAACCCATGGCAGGATCCTTGCTCCACAGGGTGGCGCTGACGATGGGCACGTCATCGATACCCTTGGGCTTTACGATAGGCTGGCCCACCCCCAGGTTGGGAGGCAGCCAGTCCAGCTTGGAGAAAATCTTGGAATACAGGCGCACAATGGCGTCGGTGCGGTCTTCCCCGACCTTGAACTGCACAGTGAGTACAGACATGCCCGGCAGGGAAGAGGAATACACATGCTTGATACCCTCGATCTCGGACAGAGCCTGTTCCGCCGGGGTGGACACCAGGCTTTCGACTTCTTTCGCCGCTGCGCCGGGGAAAGCAATGAACACATTGGCGAAGGTCACGTTGATCTGGGGCTCTTCCTCCCGGGGCGTGATCAGCACGGCGAACACGCCCAGCAGCAGTCCCAGCAGAGCCAGCAGCGGCGTGATCTGGGTGGACTGAAAACGCCTGGCAATGCTGCCAGAAATGCCCAGACGGCGTTTACTCATGACCGCCCTGCTCCCGTTCTGCGCGGCGCTGGTGCTTCAGTGCCACACCCGCCTTGATGGGATCGAGGAATACCCGGTCGCCTGCCTGCAGGCCGGAAAGCACTGTGACGATCTCCTCGCCCAGGGCCTCTCCCAGACGCACATAGCGGAAACGGATATGCTCCTCATCCTCATCCAGCACATACACGCCGGTCACTTCTGAACGATAGGCCACGGCGCTGGCAGGCACGGTCAGGGCCGGTGCAATGCCGGTTTCGAAAGCGGTCTTGACCAGCATGCCGGGGAACAGATGCTCCACCTTTCTGGGCAGCATGAGCCGCAACTTGAACGTGTTGGAAGCCGGGTCGGCAAAAGGAAATATCGTCATGTCAGTAACATCGATCCAGCGCCCGTCAGGCAATTGCACCCGGGCTTTTCCTTTGTTGCGGATAGCTATGATAAGGCTCTGGGGAACATCCACGGTCACGCGCAACTGCTCCAGAGAGATGCCGCTCATGAGAGGCTTGCCGGGATGCGCAACCTCACCCACCTGCACGTGGCGCTCGGTGACGATACCCTTGTAAGGGGCCGTAACGCGGGTATAGTTGAGTTGTTCCCGGGCCTGCTCCCGGGCCGCACGGGCCGCATCCAGTTTGGCCTTGGCCGTGTCCAGGGAGGCCTGGGCATTGTCCAGATCAGAACGCGCCACCAGCTTCTTCGCAAACAGATCCTTGATGCGTTTGTAGTTGGAACGGGCATCAGCCAGCACCGCCGTGGCGGCGCGCAAATCGGCTTCCGCTTTCTTCAGGGTCGCCTGCTGCTCCGTATCCTTGAGCTTGACCAGCAGGGCGCCCGCCTCCACCACATCATCCACGTCATAATAAATAGCTTCCACCTGACCACTGGTCTGGGCGGAGATGGTGGACTGGTTGACCGCTTCCACTACGCCGTCAAGACGGAACACCCGGGGCACGGACACTTCCTCCACGATTGCCGTGGCAAGATTCTCTGCAGCAATAGCGCCCGCCCCAGAAACCAAAAGGCATAACAGCGCCGATACAAAAGACAAAGCACGCATGGGATGACTCAGCAAGTGTTTCATAGTCTTGCAATATAGAGATACCGATTACCCTTATCAAGAACAATTATCAATCAAAATTCCCTGAAACCAACAGCGTATTACCCGCCAATGCGGTTACAATCAGCACAATTGCGGCAACCTGGAACGGCTCAATACTCATGGATACTTATGATGCAGTGATCATCGGCAGCGGCCCAGGCGGTGAAGGCGCCGCCATGCGCCTGGCCAAGGCCGGGCTGAAGGTGGCCGTGGTGGAAGAACAGGCCCAGGTGGGCGGCAACTGCACCCATCGCGGCACCATTCCCAGCAAGGCTCTGCGCCATGCCATACAGCTGCTGGCAGACTACCGCCACCATCCTCTGTTTGAGCACACCCTGTCCACCATGGACATTACCTGGCCCCAGCTGCTACGCACCTCGGATCAGGTCATCGGCCAGCAGGTGAGCATGCAGCACCGTTATTACACCCGCAACGGCGTACACGTGGTGCATGGCCGTGGACGGTTCCTGAATGCCCATGAACTGGAAGTCACCCGCGCCGATAGCAGCACTTCAAAGCTTAAGGGAAAATACTTCATCATCGCCACCGGCTCCCGCCCCTGGCGGCCAGCCCAACTGGATTTCTCCCATCCGGGAATCCGCGACAGCGATACCCTGCTGGACCTGGATCACACTCCACGGCGGGTGACCATTTTCGGCGCCGGAGTGATTGGTTGCGAATATGCCTCTATCTTCGCCAATCTTGACGTTAAAGTTAATCTGGTAAACACCCGGGACCGGCTGCTCTCCTTCCTCGACGACGAGGTGACGGATGCCCTGAGCTACCACTTGCGTGACCAGGGCGTACTGCTGCTGCACAACGAGGCCCTGGACAGAGTGGACACGGATCAGAAAGAAGTCACCCTGACTTGCAAATCCGGCCGGGTGATACGCTCGGACATTCTGCTATGGGCCAATGGCCGTTCCGGCAACACCCTGGACATGGGTCTGGAAAACCTGGGAATCGGGATCAACAGCCGCGGCCAGATCGAAACCAATGAGCGCTTTCAGTCATCCCACGAGCACATCTTTGCCGTGGGCGATGTGGCGGGACCGCCGGGCCTGGCCTCGGCCTCCTATGACCAGGGGCGTTTCGTGGGCAGCTATATCGCCGAAGGAAAAGTGGACTGGCGCCTGGTGGACGAGGTACCCACAGGCATTTACACCAGCCCCGAAATCAGCTCCCTGGGACGCACGGAAGCCGAGCTGACCCAGCAGAACGTGCCCTTCGAAGTGGGACGGGCGGAGTTCAAGAACCTGGCCCGGGCGCAGATATCCGGCCATACCACGGGCATGCTCAAGATTCTCTTTCACCGCGAGAGCCTGGAAATCCTGGGCATCCACTGTTTTGGCCAGGAAGCGGCAGAGATCATCCATATCGGCCAGGCCATCATGTCTCAGCCAGGCAAAGGCAACAACCTGCGCTATTTTGCCGAAACCACCTTCAACTACCCCACTATGGCGGAAGCCTATCGGGTAGCGGCGCTATATGGATTGAACCGGCTGAACTGAATGGCATTGAGAAACCATACCATCCCAGACGGTTAGGCGGGACTTCAGTCCGACAATTCCCGGCGGCAGTTGTTGTGGAACTCAAGCTCGACCTACGAAAATGAAGAGCTCAGACGTCAGAAATCCTCATCTTGGCAGCCAGACGACCATGACCGCGCAGAGAATCACCAGCAGCACGAACCAGATTACAAAACGCCTGCGCGCTCCCGCCCGATAACCCTTCTCCTGAAAATGCGACACCGCCCCGCAATGAGGACAGTGCGCCACATCCGCGGGAATCTCTTTCCCGCAGTACAGGCATTTAACCCGGTCGGCCATCGACGCGCGGCCGGATGAGTATCGGCGTATAGACCAGAACAAATGCAAGGAAGGCCAGTATCCAAAGCCCCCCTGCGATATTGATCCACAGGTTGAACTTCTCCATCATGAACAAAGGCCCCCCTACCCTGACGGCCGCCCCCAGATTGAGCAGAGCAAAGGCAATGGGCATCAACGGGCCGGTATCATTGATGTTGCGCCCTGTATGACCCAGGGCCACCCGGGACATCATGCCCAAGGTGAGCACGCCAATACCGCCAACAGTGATGGCATGCAGGGCGACCGCGTAGGGTAGCAGGTCGAAACCGGCCAGCCCCCGCAGGGCCAGCCCCAGCACCAGCCAGGCGTACCCCGTATGCAACACCCAAAGTATAGGCACCTGCCAGATGCCGTTGTTATACCATCCGGCCAGGCGTATGGCCTGTACCAGGGCCACAAGCAACAGCAACGCACCGCCCAAGGGGCCATGAGGCCATGCCAGTTCGACCAGGGCCGCCGCGACCATGGTCACGAAAGTTGCCTTCTCCACCCAGGGGCGTACCTGCGAGCGCGCGCCAGGAACGGCTTTTTCCGTAAAGAAGGGCACCACCCGGCCAGCCACCAGCAACAGCACCAGCAACACCATATCCACCATCAGATAGACGCCCCGGGACCACAAACCTCTGCTCACGCCAAGGACGTCCAGATGCACCAGCAGATTGGCGAGAGTCATGCCAGCAAAAATCAGCAGGAACATGCGGTTGACCTTGTTCTGTCCGTACCACAGCGGCCGCCACAACGACCAGCCCACCAGGGGGATGAAAGCCAGATCCACCAGGGCCACCAGGGGAGCCGGCAATCCCGGCGTAACCACCATCAGGCGCGCCAGCAGCCATACCAGAGAAAGCATCACCAGCGTACGCCCCACGGGCACAGCCATTCCTGTCCAGTTCTTGACCGCCGTGAGCAGAAAACCCGCTATCACCGCAGCAGCATAGCCAAACAGCATTTCATGGGCATGCCATTCCACCAGAGTGAAATACCCCCCGGCAGGCACCACCCCCTGCCACAGAGCCAGCCACAGGCCCAAGAGCACCAGAGCAGAAATACCTGCGGCAAGAAAAAAGGGACGGAAGCCCAGGGCAAAGAGCGCGAAGCGCCCGGTTCTGCGCATGACCGGCGGTTCGCCAATCTGTAAAGACATATTGGAACACTCCTGAGTAATATGGGCGCCTATCTTCCCCGCCCCTTTAGAGCCTTTCCTTGACGTTCCTCAAATGGCAACCGGGACAGACGTGGCAAACTTGCGCCATGATTACACGACTGCCCATGCCATTTTCCCCGCCCTCTGCCGGGGCATTGCTGCGCCTGCCGGGAAAGCTGCTGCCCGTAAGGCTGCATTCCCGGGGGCTGACCCTGATCCTGAACCGCCTGCTGGCAGATCCCATCGCCAATGGTGAACTGGATTTCCTCCAGGATCGCGTGCTGCGTATCGAGGTCATGGATCTGGCGCTGGACTACCGCCTCACCCTGCGCAACGGCAAACTGGCCGCAGCGCCCAGGGGAGCCCAGGAAGACGTGCGTTTCGGTGGCGATGCCCGGGAGTTTCTGCTCCTGGCACTGAACGAAGAAGATCCGGACACCCTGTTCTTCCAGCGCCGCCTGCAGCTGGAGGGAGACACGGAACTGGGTCTGGAGATCAAGAATCTCCTCTACTCCCTGGAGGAAGACCTGCTTCCCGATCCCCTGCACCGGATCGCCAGTCAGTTCAGCAGGCTGCTGGGCAGGCCCGGGGAGCCGCAAACGCTCGGGGATTCATGAATCCCGCACAGCGGACGGAACGGCGGGCTCTCTTTCAAAAGCAGTCATTAGCTCCCGCAACACGCGCATCAGCTCCAACTGGCTGCCCACGCCAATCTTCTTGAATACCGACTGACGCTGCGACTGCACAGTGGCCACCGAGCGGCTGATCCGTACCGCGTACTGGACGGGCCTGATACCGTTAGCCAGGGCATTGACCAGAGATGCTTCGGCCGGGGTGAGCCCATACAGTGCGCGGAGGATGCCATGGTCCACAGTGACCTGGCGCAGGGGGTCGATGATGACAATCGCGGCCACCCGCAAGGCATCCATCCAGGGAAACGGCGGCTCTTGAAGAGGCACAGGCAGGGCCAGCAGTTGATGAACACCCGAATCGGAGCCTTCCCCCACCAGAGAACATCCCTGAACCGCCTGCCCTTCCTTCCCCAATGCGGAGGCCATCAGACGCTCCAGGGTGTGGTTGTCACCGCTGGAAGCCGCGCATAGGCGCCAGTCATGGGCATCCAGTATCTGTCCCTGCTCCAGAAGCGCCTCGGCCTGCACATTGGCCTGAACGATCTTGCCCTGCTCATCGATGATAATGGTGGCGCCTCCCCTTGGCGCATTGGCCCGGCTTTCCGCCGTTTCCACGATCAGACGCTCATAAAGCCGTTCAGTAAAACGCATCATCTGCCGAATTTCCGGCATGAGCACGGCCAGCTGCAACACCTGGTCTCCGGAATAATTGTCCTGCTTTGAGCTTCGGAAAAACTTCAGCAGGGTACGGTAGTCCTCCCCATATAGGGAAATCCCCGCCATCAGGTATTCCAGTCCCAGGGTACTCAGTACCTCCTGATAGAAACGGGTTGTACGCATCTTCTCCTGGGAAACAATATCCGTACCCAGCACCACACCTTTTCCCAGATAGTTGGCGGGCCAGCGCTCCGGCAATGCAGCGGTAAACCATTCACTCTCTTCAAATTCACAGCGCACTTCCTGGGACATTTCAAAATCCGGTGAATGGCTTTTGAGAATGTCATGATCCTGATCCCGCGTGATCATCATGATTCCCGCTTCGCTGTCGGTGCTGGACTTGATCAGTCCAATCAGGTCATTCCACGAATCTTCAGAGAAAGGAATCCTGTGTAACGTCTCCCTGAAGGAGAGCATGTCGATATTCATGTGTACCTCCGGATGACTGGCATCCTTTTCCTGAAGCGGTACGGCGGGCTTCACTGCAATGGGTTTTCCCTATTTCAAAAAAGTATAGGACATCTTTCCCAGCATGCCCGGATACAGTAATGGCAAGCCATTGAAGACCCTGGTGCCACCAGAGGCTCCCCGAATGAACCCACCCTGCTTCCTTGCGAGTCAATTCCAGGATTCTATGCTCGACCTAGTCATCACAACCATCATCTTCCGTAGCGGCTTCTCCGGTGCTTTCATCAATGACCTCTTGCCCATCCTTTGTGATTTTTACCCGGGTAAACATCATGCTCTGCATGCGATGGAAGCCGTGATCCAGCGCTTTTTCCACTTCCATGTCCGTGAAACCATCATAAATGGTCACCTGTCCTCGGGACTCCCTCTGGAGTTGCGCTTCGCTGGGATGGTAGATCCGGTCCGCGGACCATGCATCAAGACCCGGGGAATGTGCCTGATGATCTGCCATCAAGCCCTGACTGAAGGCGGCCAGCAATAGCACACTGCTAACTGTAACGATTTGTATAGTCATGTCTTTCTCCTTGAACTATCGTTCCGGGCAGCGATTGCCCGGCTGCTCCTTTCAAATCCGCCGACAGACCTTGTCTGGAAGCCTGTCAGGCTGTTATTTGGGGTTGCGTTAAGAAAAAAGATAACACCCAGCCAGCAGATTACTATCATCAGTTCTGACCAAAATCACAGATCCAAACCTTCTAGGCACTATCAGCCAAACCTGCCGTGTGAAACAGAAAACTTTCGTTACATCAATATGTTGGAATGCAAGTATAGAATTACTGCTGGGACAGTGACCATGGGCTAGCCAGTGGTGCATGGGAACTGTCGGACGGGGAAAGAGGCTTTTTCCACGGCTTTCCCGGGAATCAGGACTACAAAAGGGCTGCTGCCATCTTACAGAATGGCGTTCGAAACCTACTCAAGGCTCCTGGGAGTAATTCATGCCCGCCTGTTCCCGCCAATAGCCATCGCAGCCCCCCACAGGCATGAGCGCCTCTAAACCTGATGCATCACCTTCCCCGGCCAGCGCCCGGGAAAAGGCCTGCACAATGCGTCCCGTATGCCGGGCCTGGGGGCTGATGCGCAATACATCGACGCCCAGTTGGCGCATCTCTTCTGTCTTGGAAATCAGATTGCAGGTGAGAGCCGACTGGGTCTGGATACCATTGATGGCCAGGAAAGGCTCACCTTCCCGGGTGCGCAGAGTCAGGCCGTCGGCATGATCCAGGCAACGGTACTGGCAGTCGTCCTTGGGCAGATCATACGCCCGGGCCGTGTAGCAACGTGCAGACATGGCCAGGGGAATGCGTCCCCAGGCAAAGACCTCTGTCTGTACACCCTGTGGCGCATCCTGCAGGATGCCGGAAAGGCTGTCCCGGCCCAGCTCAACGGGCAGTACCCAGCGCTTCAGACCTGCATCCGCCAGCACTTTCAAGGTGGCCGCATTGTAGGTATTGACCGTAGGACCAGTCGTAAAAGACAGCTCCGCGGCCGACAGGAGCTGCACCGCCGCCATGTCGTTGGCTTCCACCATGAACTCGCCATTGGCGCAGATGCGGCGCATGGTCTTGAGCTCAGACTCAGCTTCCAGCAGGGCCATGGTGGACAACACCACTTCCTTACCGGCCTCGCGCAGCATATGCGCCGTTTCCAACCAGTCATCGTAGCGGAACAATCGGCGCTTGGAGCAGACGGTTTCACCGAGATAAACGATATCCACGGGAAGATCCGCCACCTCGCGGTAAAAGTCCTGCAGATCCTCCCGGGGCCAGTAGTACTGAACAGGGCCAAGCGACAGCTTCATGACATCATCCTCACTGCCAGGTGCGGTGATACGCACCCAAGGTGGTCTGTTGACCCTCGGACACCGCGCCCAGTTGCTGCATCCATTCATCACGCGGACGAAAATGTTGTGGGTCCCGAAGACAGCTGTCGATGGCCTGGCGCCATACCCGGGCCACCTGGCGCACATAGGCCGGGCTGCGCTGCCGCCCTTCTATCTTGATAGCGGACACACCGGCAGCCAGCAACTCCGGCAGCAGATCCAGGGTATTCAGGCTGGTCGGTTCTTCCAAGGCATAATAGGTCTTGTCCAGGGCATCGTACCGCCCTTTGCAAACGGTGGGATACCCGGCAGTCTCTCCCCTGCCCACCTTGTCCACCAGCACACCACCCAGGCGGGTCTCCATCCCCGTGGCCGTCTCCTGGTAGCGTACTTCCCCGGCCGGGGAGCAACAACCGTGGGTGTTGGGTGACTGCCCGGCGGCATAAGAGGACAGAAGGCAACGCCCTTCGACCATAACGCACAGGCTGCCAAATCCAAACACCTCGATTTCCACGGGAGCATGCTCTGCCACGTGCTTTACCTGAGGCATGGACAGCACCCGCGGCAACACCGCCCGGCGGATGCCAAAACGTTCCTGATAGAATTTCAGCGCTTCGTAGTTGGTTGCGGAACCCTGCACAGAAAGATGCAGGGGGAGATCCGGGTAGCGGCTGGCAGCATAGTCCAGCACGCCAATGTCCGCAGCAATAAGGGCGTCCGCTGCCATATCTGCCGCCCGGTCCACCGCAGCCTGCCAGCGCTGCCAACCCTGGGGACGGGGATAGGTATTGAGTGCCACATACACTTCCCGGCCCTTGCTGCGCACATAGTCCAGCCCCTGATCCAGAGTTCTGTCGTTGAAGTTCAAGCCGGCGAAATTGCGCGCATTGGTATCATCCTTGAAGCCCAGATAGACCACATCCGCCCCTTCATCGATGGCGGCTTTCAGAGAAGGCAGGTTACCTGCCGGACATACGAGTTGCATGAATCTCAAGACTCCTATTGGGAATTGACGGCATGGGACAGACTGCTGCCAAGCGCTCCCTGCCGCAGGTCGAGAATTTCCAGGCGGCGGGTGATGGCATTGAGCACCCGCCATTTCCAGTTGCACCAGCCTGGTGCAAGCAGTATCCGGGATTCGGCCGTGCCGGTGAGACGATGGTAGACCACATCCCCGGGAGTATGAGCCACCATTTGCACCACGACATCCACATAATCATCCATCGTCATGGGACTGTATTCTCCCCGCCGCCACTGGTTTGCCAGCAAAGTGCCCTTGACCACGTGCAGGGGATGAAGCTTCAATCCTTCCACACCAAGGTCCAGCACTCGCAGCAGGCTTTGCAGGGAATCGTCCGGCGTCTCCCCGGGCAAGCCAACAATGAGATGGGTACACACGCGAAGGTTCCGGGTATGGGCAGCGCTCAGTGCCGTGCGGTATTCGGCAAAACCATGCCCACGGTTGACCTTCTCCAGGCTTTGGTCGAAAGCAGACTGCAGCCCCAGCTCCAGCCAGATCTCAAATCCCTCGTCCTGATAGGACCGGAGCAGATCGAGCACTGCCGGAGGCACGCAATCCGGACGTGTTCCCACGGACAATCCCACCACATCAGGCTGTGACAAAGCCTGGCGATACAGCCTGTCCAGGTCATCCACGTCAGCATAGGTATTGGTATACGCCTGGAAATAGGCCAGGAACTTCTTCGCCCCGGTGCGCCGGGCCAGTACCCTTCGACCAGCCTGCAACTGCTCCCCGATATCCGGCTCCTGCCGGGCATTGGGACTGAAAGAGACATTGTTGCAGAAGGTGCACCCCCCGCGGCCTTTGCTGCCATCACGGTTGGGACAGGTAAAACCGGCGTTTATAGCCAGCTTGTGGACCCGTTCTCCATACCGGCGCAACAAATCCTGGCCAAAAGTATTGACCCTATCCGAAAGGATACTGGAAGGCAGGGAAGTTTTTTGAAGCATGGCGCTTTATGTCACAAACAACACAAAGGCGGTTTGATGCGGGTCAAATGATTCCGAAATTAAAAAGCGGGAAACCGCGTTTTCCGCTTCCGTGGTTGAAAAAGTCAATGGAAGGGCTTTTTCAATATCCTGCTATGGATTCAAGATATGAATCACAGGCAATAGCCGTTGATAGCCCAGGCTCCTACTTGATCTTGAAGTCAGGGATATCCGCCCGCCCCATGACATGCAGAACCACGCCTCCACCTACAAAAAACACGATGGCTGCAGACCAGGCTGCCACGGTTGGATGATTTCCACCATGCTGTTGGTAAAAATAGGCCACGGCGCCAATGCTGGCAATCGCGCATGTGTAGAAGAGATAGGCAAAGAGGACCGAAATCTTCTGCACGGTATTTTGTTTCTTCATGGAAATATATCTTCAGGAGCGAAAAACGGTTCTTATCGTAGCACAGCCGGGGCCAGTTCAGCCATGGAGGAAGCTCGGAGAGCACATGGAGCGTTCTTCCCCCAATTGCGGGCAATGCACACCGCCATCCCTGGCTCCTTGCGGCATACCGTCCATCCCTGGTCCGCCGCACCGCCATCCCTGGCTCCCTGCGGCATACCGTCCATCCCTGGTCCGCCGCACCGCCATCCCTGGCTCCCTGCGGCATACCGTCCATCCCTGGTCCGCCGCACCGCCATCCCTGGCTCCCTGCGGCATACCGTCCATCCCTGGACATAAAAAAAGCGCGCCCGGTTTGCGGGAGCGCTTTTTGTACTGCCAAGACTCGAAAAATCAGAGCTTGTTGCAGTCCTTGGCGGCCAGGTTGGCGCGACGTGCATCCATCTGCTTCTGCATCTCGGCACGACGAGCTTCCATTTCCTTCATGACTTCTTCATGGCTCTTGAATCCCTCAAACTGGGGAGCCTGGAAAGAAGCAGGCATGGGACGCTGCATATTCGCCATTTCCTTTTCCATCTGGGCACGGCGCGCTTCCATTTCTTTCTGCATCTGAGCGCGGCGGGCATCCATCTCCTTCATTACGTCATCACGGCTCTGGAAGCCGGAAAACTGGGGAGCCTGGAACTGGGGCGCCTGGAACTGAGGAGCCGTTTGCTGGAACTGCTTGTACATCTCAGCCTGTTGCTTGGCGTAGGCTTCAGCAGCCTGACGTTGGGCTTCGACTGCCTTGGCATATTGTTCAGCGGCGGCTTTCTGCTGCTCTTCACTCAGAGCAGGGGCAACAGGTGCGGCATAAGGAGCGTAGCCGTAAGGCGCATAGCCATAACCATTGTAATAACGGTTGTCACCGTAACCACGGCCATAACCATCACCGCGGGCATGCATGTTGAAATTGAAATCCATGTCGCCAAACATGTCGCCCATGAAATCACCAATGCCGTCATTATTCCAGTCGTTACCATTGCCCCACCATGCGGATGCAGAGGCGGAAGCGGCAACCAGAACAGCGGCCATACTCATTTTAACTATCTTGTTCATTGCTCTCTCCGGTATCACTAAATAGAACCAACTCATACACCTTCAACCGGGCGCACCGATACCGCGGGTGCGCCCGATTCAACCAATTTACTTGGCAGGAGCAGCAGGAGCCTGAGGCGCCTGAGGAGCTACGGGAGCGCCATAAGGTGCGCCGTAAGGAGCAGGTGCGCCATAAGGAGCGTAGCCATACGGAGCATAACCATAAGGAGCGTAACCGTAACCGTTGTAGCCGTTGTAACGGTTGTAACCACGGCCATAACCGTTACCGCGGGCAGAACCGCTCATGCCGAAGCTGAAGTCGCCGGAACCGTCGCCCCATCCGTCCATGGCGTCGTCCCATACGTTGTTACCGTAACCACGATCACCCCAAGGACCTCCCCACCAGGCAGAAGCAGAAGCGGAAGCGGCAACCAGAGCTGCAACAGCAGCGACTTTGATCATTTTTTTCATGATAATTCTCCAAATTCGATTAGTGGAACATAAGTGTTCGTTTCAGATGTCATACTGCAACTCGTCATCTGTGCATTAGTATTTCAGTTTTTACTTATATTGTTAAGTAGTAATTTACTATCGATCTTCATGAGTGATAGAAAATTGCTATCCAACGACCAGGATCGACATTTTTCAAATCCATGAGAACAGGTGCTAGAATCCGCACCAGCATTGGCAGCAATGCAATATTAGCATATTCTTATATTTATTTTAGGGCCATCGACATCCGCCCCCGGATTCAGTTGTCCTAGTTCTGCAGCCACTTCGTATTGACGATCCACAACATGGGACCACAAGAATCAAAATGAAACGTTTTCTCACAAGCATGGCCATCATCCTGCTGTTGGGTATACAGGCGGTATCAGCCACCCCTCTACCCATCACCACTTTCAAGCTGGACAATGGCCTCACCCTGGTGGTGTCGGAAGATCATTCCTCCCCGACCATAGGCCTATCCATTGCCTACCATGTGGGATTCCGTCTGGAACCCAAGGGACGCACGGGGTTTGCTCACCTGTTCGAACATATGATGTTCGAGGGCACGCCAGAAGCGCCCAAAGGCAGTTTTGTGAAAATCATCCAGGGCGGTGGCGGCTCTCTCAACGGCTCCACCCGCTATGATTACACCAACTATATTTCTACAGCGCCGGTTTCAACTCTGGAACCCATTCTGTGGCTGGAAGCCGACCGCATGCGCCACCTGGATTTCTCCAAGGAAAATCTCGACAACCAGCGGGATGTAGTCAAAGAAGAAATCCGCGTCAACGTGAAGAACAAGCCTTACGGCCTGTTCTTCTGGACTGACCTGGCAGCTCTGGCCTTTAACAAATGGGCCAATGCCCATGACGGCTACGGCTCTTTCGTGGATCTGGACAAGGCCACTATCGAAGACGTAAAGCGTTTCCATCAGACCTTCTATGCCCCCAACAATGCGGTACTGGCCATCGCCGGTGACGTGGATCCCGAACAGGTACATCAAGCGGTAAAGAAATATTTTGGCGATCTCCCCCCTGCCAAGCTTCCTCCCCACGCCGATGTGGCTGAACCGCTCAATACCCAGGAGCGCTTTCGTGAAGAACAGGACGAACACGCCTCCGTACCCGCCATCGCCATCGGCTGGAAGATGCCCGGTCCGGACAGCCCCGACTATTACCCTCTGGCTGTGCTGGGCGAACTGCTCATGGGGGGCGACGCCAGCCTGCTTTATCAAAAACTCATCAAGGAGAAGCAGACTATGCTCTCCATCTCCGGCGGCCTGGGCTGGCCCCTGGGGGATCCACTGACCTTTGGTGGTCCCAGTCTGATGGTGGCCTTTGGGCTCTACAAGCCCAATCACGAAGCCGTGCAGGATGTGAACAGCATCCAGCAGGTCATCAACGCCATCGCCAGCAAGGGCGTGGATGCAAAGCGCCTGAAAGCCGTGCAGACCAAGATGGTCGCCGACTACTATAAAAGTATTGCCCGCAACCTGCAGCGTGCCGATTACCTGGCTATCACCCAATTGCTGCATGGCGACGCCGATCTGCTCAATCGCTACCCGGCTCTCATAGAGAAAGTCAGCCCTGCCGATATCCAGCGCGTTGCAGCAAAATATCTGACCGTGAACAACCGCAGCTGGATAGACCGCAAGATTGCCCCCCACCAGCAGGAGAAGCAACCATGAGCGTTATCCGCCTGACCACCACCCTGCTCACTCTGATACTTTTCTTTGGCGCTGGCAGCGCTGGGGCCGCAGAAAACCCCCCCTCCATCAAAGGTCTGCCTGCCTATGGCCCGGATAAACCCCTAGTCCTGCCACAAGTCGTGGAGAAACAACTGCCCAATGGCCTTACCCTGTGGCTCATTGAACGCCGGGGGCTGCCTCTTGTTTCCATCCACTTGGCGGTAAAAGGCGGATCAGCCTTGGATCCCCGGGATCGTTTCGGCCTCAGTGAGATACTCTCCAACACTATCAGTGCCGGGACGCAAAAACGCAGTTCCCGTCAGATCGCCGAAGAGCTGCAGGCCCTGGGCGCAGATATCGATGTGGGCGTGGGCAAGGACATCACCTATATCGGCATCGATGGACTGGCTTCAGGCGCGGACAAGCTGCTGGAGATCCTCGCGGATACCGCCAGCAATGCCAGCTTTCCTGAAGACGAAGTCAAACTCGCCATCGAAAACGAGCTACAGAACATCATCGCCAGCAAGTCCCAGCCTTCTTACGACCTGAACCAGGTGTTCTATCGCCAGCTGTTTGGCGACCACCCCTATGCTTTGGTCAATCCAAAGCCCGAAGTCATCAGCCGCATCAGCCGGGACGATCTAGTGAAGGCCTACCGTCAGCGTTTCCAGCCCAAACAGGCCATCCTGGTCATGGTGGGCGACCTTTCCACCGGGAAGATGGAAGAACTGGTCACGAAACACCTGGGAGGCTGGTCCAACACGGAAAAGGCGCCCGCCGGGATTCCAACCGCGGCAACAACCCCACGCCCCGGGCTACTGCTGGTGGACCGCCCGCATTCGGTGCAGTCCACCATCTATATGGGCCGCCCCATGCCCCCCGCCAACAACTCTGATGAGTTTGCCCTGGATGTGGCCAACACCATTTTTGGCGGCGCTTTTGGCAGCCGCCTGACCATGAACATCCGCGAGAAAAAGGGGTATACCTACTCACCTCATGCTTCAGTGACCAGCTGGGCCAAGGGCGGCATGTTCAAAGTGAGCGCTTCCGTGCGCAATGAAGTCACCGCCGCCACCCTGGTGGAAACCTTCTATGAACTGGACCGCCTGGCAACCACTCTTCCTGAAGACGAGGAACTGTCCCGGGCCCAGCGCTATCTCAAAGGCAGGTTCCTGCTGGCCAATGAAACTTCCGCATCCCTGGCATCCACGCTCACGGGTTACTGGATAGACGGCAAGACCCCCGCCGACCTGGCGCGCTATGTGCCGGGAATAGAAGCCATCAGCAAGAAAGATGTGCAGGCCATGGGACGCAAGTACCTGTCTTCCCGCAAGCAGGCCGTGGCCATCAGCGGCGACGCCAAAGCCATCAAGGATCAGTTGTCCCTGTTTGGCGAGGTACGGATCGTAAAACCCTGATGACTCAGATCGCCTATCCCATACGCAACAGCCTGTACCTGAACATCACTGACCGTTGCACTCTGGAATGCCGCTTCTGCCCAAAGCACACCGCACAGGGGCCAGTGGTGCATGACTACGATCTGAGCCTGGATCACCGTCCCGAAGTGGACGAGATCATTGCCAGTATCGGCAATCCGGGCGACTACGATGAAATCGTATTCTGCGGTTTTGGCGAACCCACTCTGCGTTTCAAAGTACTCATCGAAGTAGCCCGCTGGATCAAGGAACACGGCGGCAAGGTGCGCATCAACACCGACGGCCTGGCCAACCTGGTGAACAAGCGCAATGTCCTTCCCGAGATGCAGGGGCTGGTGGACAGCCTCTCGGTATCCCTTAATGCCCAGAATCCCGAAGTGTATGCCCGGCACTGCCAGCCAGCCCTGCCCGGATCCTGGGAAGCCATGCTGGACTTTCTCGCCCAGGCGCCCAGCTATATTCCCAAGGTGACCGCCACCGCCATCGATGGCCTTGAAGCCGTGGACATACAGGCCTGCGAAGCGCTGGCCGCTGAACGAGGCGTCGAATTCCGGCGCCGTCAACTGGACAAGGTAGGATAATGAGCAACCCCTTTGATTTGAACGACGACGACAGCTATCAGCAGTGGCGTGAACAGAAACTTCAGGACTACCCAAAATCCCTGGCCGACATCGTAGTGGAGGTGAATGATCCCCGCCAGTTGACCCAGACAGAACGTCAGCAGCTGGCAAAGCACATCGCCAAGACCAACATGGCCGTCTATGCCGGCAGCACGGGTGAAGACCCGGACAAGGAGATCGTACGCCAGCTTGGATTGCAGTTCGGCCTGGAACGCCTGGATCACAACATGTGCGCCGACGGCGACGCCATCTCCTCTCTGGAGCAGGCGGACGAGGAACCCCGCACAGGCTACATCCCCTACACCAACCGCCCCATCGCCTGGCACACGGACGGCTACTACAACGACCTGGACCGGCAGATCCACGGCCTGCTCCTGCACTGTGTGCGCCCGGCAGCCGAAGGCGGCATGAACCAGCTCCTGGATCACGAGATCGCCTACATCATGCTCCGGGACGAAAACCCCGATTTCATCCGAGCCTTCGAACACCCCCAGGCCATGAGCATCCCTCCTAATGTAGTGAACGGCGAAGAACTGCGCGGCTGGGCCCGCGGTCCGGTGTTCATGCTGCAGGACAATGGCAGCCTGCACATGCGCTACACCCACCGCAAACGCAATATCGAATGGCGCGATGATGAACTCACCCGTCAGGCCGTGGCATTTCTGGGCAGCATCATGACCCCGGACAATCCCTATTATATGGAAGGCACCCTTAACTCCGGTCAGGGGCTGATCTGCAACAATGTGCTGCACACCCGCACGGGATTTGAAAAGGACAGCCAGCGGCTACTTTATCGGGGACGCTATTTTGATCGTATAAAACTGTGACCCCCGATTTCTGCTGGAATAACGCAATTCCCCCTGCATCCCCATGGGTTTTTAAGAATTTCATAATAAACCCATAATCTTTGACCTTAATCAAACCCTTCTCCCGACAATTCATGTGTAATTAATCGCGTACTCAAGCTATCAGGCAGGAAATGTGTTTGAAGCGCATGACGCGAAAACCGACCTAAACCGACGCCAGTTGTTGCGAGGCAGGATTCGCAACCAACAGCCCCCCCTGCGCCCACCCTGGGCGCAGGATGAAGACGATTTCGTGCAGCTTTGCAGCCGTTGCGATGACTGTATTGATGCCTGTGAAATACACCTCATTTCCAAAGGTTCCGGTGGTTTCCCGGAAATCAGTTTCCAGTTGTCCGGCTGCGATTTCTGTGGGGACTGTCTGAACGCCTGCGCCACTGGTGCACTACAGGCCCCCGTACCCGCCCCATCTCTCGCCTGGCGGCATCGCGCCAGCATTAAGCCAGACTGTCTTTCTTTGAATGGTATCGTTTGCCGCTCCTGCGGCGATGCCTGTGATACGGACGCCATTCGGTTTCGGCTGGAAACTGGTGGACGGGCCACACCCCTGCTGGATCAGGAACTTTGCAACGGCTGCGGAGAATGCCTGGCCGTATGTCCTACCCAATCCATTTCACTTGATATTCCGGAGGCACCCTAGCCCTATGGAAAACAGCAACATCACCAATCTTTGCAGTTGTATCGTCCATACCCGGCCGGAAAGAGGACCGGAAGTCGAAAAACTGCTTAACAGCATCCCCGGCGTGGAGGTTCACGGGGGGGTGGATGAAGGAAAACTAATCGTCACCGTGGAAGACAGTGAAGAAAACTCCGCTGGCGACACCATGATGAATTTCAACTCACTCGAAGGTGTAGTGAGTGCAACCTTGATTTACCACTACGGTGGGGATGATCTTAACGAGGAGGTAATCCGTGAGTTTAACTAGACGTGATTTTATCAAAAGCAACGCCATTGCTGCTGCTGCGGCGACTGCGGGCGTTACACTGCCTGCCGCAAAAACCGCATTGGCGGCTGATGAAGACGCCGGCATACGTTGGGACAAGGCCGCCTGCCGTTTCTGCGGCACCGGCTGCAGCGTACTGCTGGGTGTGAAAGATGACAAAGTTGTTGCCAGCCAGGGCGATCCCGATGCTCCTGTGAACAAGGGCCTGAACTGCATCAAAGGCTATTTCCTGCCCAAGATTCTGTACGGTGAGGACCGTCTGACCAAGCCCCTGCTGCGGAAAAAGAACGGCAAGTTCGCCAAAGACGGCAAGTTCGAGGAGGTTTCCTGGGACGAGGCCTTCGACGTAATGGCGGAAAAATGGAAAGAGGCCCTGAAGAAGAAAGGGCCTACCGCCGTCGGCATGTTCGGTTCCGGTCAATGGACCCTGTGGGACGGCTATGCTGCCTCCAAGTTCATCAAGGGGGGGCTGCGCTCCAACAACCTTGATCCCAACGCCCGTCACTGTATGGCATCCGCCGTGGGCGCCTTCATTCGGGGCTTCGGCATCGACGAGCCTATGGGCTGTTACGATGATCTGGAGAAGGCCGATGTATTCGTCCTTTGGGGTTCCAATATGGCAGAGATGCACCCCATCCTCTGGTCACGCATCACCGACACCCGCCTGACCAAGAAAGGCTGTGAAGTGCATGTGCTTTCCACCTACAGGCACCGTTGTTTCGACCTGGCCGACAACGGCATGATCTTCACTCCCCAAACCGATCTGGCGATCCTCAACTATATCGCCAACTACATCATTCAGAACAAAGCCTATAACAAGGAATTTATTGAGAAACACGTGCAGTTCAACAAGACCCCCACCGATATCGGTTACGGTCTGCGCGCTTCAGATCCCCGTGAGAAGAAAGCCAAGAACCGCATGAAAGGCAAGCTGACCAAGATCAGTTTCGAGGACTATGCCAAGTCAGTAGAACCCTACACGCTGGAAAAAGCCTCCAAGATGTCCGGGGTTCCCAAAAAACAACTGGAACGTCTGGCAAAAGTCTATGCTGATCCCAACAAGAAAGTTACTTCTTTGTGGACCATGGGCTTCAACCAGCACACGCGCGGCGTATGGGTCAACGGCCTGTGCTACAACGTGCACCTGCTGATGGGCAAGATCTCAGCGCCGGGCAACGGTCCTTTCTCACTTACCGGCCAGCCTTCCGCCTGTGGCACTGCCCGTGAAGTGGGCACCTTTGCACATCGTTTACCCGCCGACTTGGTGGTAAAGAAAAAAGCGCACAGGGATATCGCCGAAAAAATCTGGAAACTGCCTGAAGGCACCATCAACCCCAAACCCGGCTTCCACGCTGTCAAAATGATGCGCATGCTGAAAGACGGGGTGATGAACTGCTATTGGCAAATGTGCAACAACAACATGCAGGCAGCGGCCAACACCAATACCGAGCCATATCCCGGTTTTAGAAACCCTGACAACTTCATTGCGGTATCTGACCCCTATCCCACCGTATCCGCACAGGCAGCGGATCTGATTTTGCCCACCGCCATGTGGTGTGAACGGGAAGGCGCATTTGGTAATGCAGAGCGCCGCACCCAGTTTTGGCGTCAGCAGGTGCACCCACCCGCAGGCGCCCATTCCGACATGTGGCAGATCCTGGAATTCTCCAAGCGCTTCACCGTGGATGAAGTGTGGCCTGAAGAACTGATTGCCAAAAAACCTGAGTACAAAGGCAAAACCTTGTATGAAGTGCTGTACGAAAACGGCCAGGTCAATCAGTTCCCGAAACAGGAAGTGAAGGACGAACGTGGCAACGTCTATGACAATGATGAAATGGAGCATTTCGGTTTCTATGTTCAGAAAGGCCTGTTCGAGGAATATGCTTCGTTTGGACGTGGTCATGGCCATGATCTGGCGCCGTACGACATGTATCACAAAGCCCGCGGTCTGCGCTGGCCGGTGGTGAACGGCAAGGAGACCCTGTGGCGTTTCCGTGAGGGTTATGATCCTTATGTGGCCAAAAACAATCCTGACGGCAAGAAAGGTGACGTGTATTTCTACGGTAACCACAAGAAAAACGGCGGCCGCGCCAATATCATCACAGCGCCCTATGAGCCACCTGCAGAAAGCCCGGACAGCGAATATCCGTTGTGGCTGTGTACTGGCCGGGTACTCGAGCACTGGCATTCCGGCTCCATGACCCGGCGTGTTCCTGAACTGTACCGGGCAGTCCCTGATGCTGTGGTATTCATGAACAAGAAGGATGCCAAGAAGCTCAGGTTGCGTAATGGACGCATGGCCAAGATCTCCTCCCGCCGAGGCACCATCACCTGCAAGGTGGAGACCCGTGGCCGTAACCAACCGCCTCAGGGCCTGGTATTCATTCCCTGGTTCGACGCGGGCCGGCTGGTCAACAAGCTGACCCTTGATGCGACCGATCCGCTCTCCAAAGAGACGGATTACAAGAAGTGCGCGGTGAAAATCACCAAGGCATGATAGGTTGGCGGCCTGCTCCTTGCGGGCGGGCCGCCTGACCAAACTGGACTATAACAATGGCTAAATCAGACAAGGGCAAACAAAGCGTCAGTCGTCGGCAGTTTTTGACCACGACGCTCAAGACCGCCTGCAGCGTGGGTATCATGGGGGTCGGCCTGGGTTTTTATACCCAACGGGCCAATGCCCTGCCGCCTATGGCCATCAGACCACCTGGGGCACTACCGGAAGAAGACTTTCTGGGCGCCTGCATTCGATGTGGCCTGTGCGCCCGGGATTGTCCCTATGACATCCTGTTTCTTGGTCAGCTGGGTGATGATATTCCTTCGGGATCACCGTATTTCATCGCCCGTTCCGGACCTTGCGAGATGTGTGAAGACATTCCCTGCGTCAAGGCCTGTCCGACGAATGCCCTGGATCACTCCCTGACGGATATCGAAAAAGCCCGTATGGGGCTGGCTGTTGTCATCGATCAGGAAAACTGCATCGCCTTCCAGGGACTCCGCTGCGAAGTCTGCTTCAATGTCTGCCCTCTGCGAGACAAGGCTATTACTCTGGATCTGCAGCACAACCGGCGATCCGGTAAACATGCCCTGTTCATCCCGGTAGTCCATTCCGATGCCTGTACGGGCTGCGGTTTGTGCGAAAAAGCCTGCATACTGGAAAAGGCCGCTATCAAGGTCTTCCCCACTGATCTGGCCAAGGGTGAGCTTGGACACCACTACCGTTTCGGCTGGAAAGAGAAGGAAAAAGCCGGGAAGTCTCTGGTCACACCCGATGTCAAACATCAGTACAACCTGCCTGAGGGAGTTCGATATGACCTCCAGGGTGAAGGATTGATCATTGACAAGAAGGCGTCTGATTCACCTTTTTCCTCCAATCCGCTGGATACGCTTAACCGCAAGCCGGAGGATAAATAGCCATGGCGAACATGCCCCAAGATGTCGGGAAAGAAGCTGTCCAGGCCAAAGGCTGGATTGGCGCGCACAAGTGGTTGATCCTGAGGCGTATCAGTCAGCTGGGTATTCTGGCCGCGTTCGTTGCGGGCCCTTGGTTTGGGCTTTGGATTGTCAAAGGCAATCTGGCGTCCAGCCTGACACTGGATACCCTGCCTCTCACCGATCCCTACATCCTGTTGCAGGCCATGGTGTCCGGCGTCACCCCTGAGATCACGGCTTTTGTCGGCGCGCTTATCGTACTGGTGTTCTATGCGCTGGTAGGTGGCCGGGTATATTGCTCCTGGGTCTGCCCGGTCAACATGGTTACCGACGCCGCTTCCTGGCTGCGCCGCAAACTGGGTATTCGCGGCAGTTCCCATGCATCCCGCAGCACACGTTACTGGATCCTGGCATTAACCTTGATATTGCCTCTAGTGACAGGTGGCATCGTCTGGGAACTGGTCAATCCGGTATCGATCATGTTTCGGGGCATCGTGTTCAGCATGGGGCTGGCCTGGGTTTTGGTGTTGGCGATCTTTCTGTTTGATCTTTTGGTGTCCCGGGATGGCTGGTGCGGGCATTACTGTCCGGTGGGTGCCTTTTACAGTCTGTTGTCCACCCGAGCCGTTGTGCGTGTAACCGCAATCAACCGGGAGGCCTGTGATGATTGCATGGATTGTTTCAACGTCTGTCCTGAATCCCAGGTCATCAAGCCAGCGCTTAAAGGCGCCGCCAAAGGAATCGGCCCCGTGATACTGGCCAATCAATGCACCAACTGTGGCCGTTGTATCGATGTCTGTGCTGTCAATGTATTCCAGTTTGGCAACCGCTTTTCCAACGCAGCACTACCCGCTTCAAAATCCGTTGAAAAATATTCCAAACATACAGTTTAATTTTTGAGTTGATGGAGATTAGCATGAAAAAGATCATTAGCATTACCGTAGCGGCATTTGTTTTAGCCGTTGTCAGTAGCAATACTGTTGTTGCCAAAGAAAGCGTGGCTTCGCTTCGCGGCACCCAGGACATCGAAGGCGCATCTCTTAAGGTCACCAAGAAAAAATTGGTTTCCAAGGAAGGAGGATTCGAGCGGAATTACAAGCAACAACCTCCTCTTATTCCCCACAAGATTGAAAAGTACAAGATCAATCTCAAGAACAATGGCTGCCTGAAATGCCACAGCAAAAAGAACCATAAGAAGGAAAAGGCTCCCATGCTGGGTGAAAGTCACTTCCTGACCCGTGATGGCAAGAAGCTGGATCACGTATCCACCCGTCGTTACTTCTGTAACCAGTGCCACGCCCCTCAAATGGAGGCTACTCCACTGGTCAAAAACGACTTCGAAGGTGTAAAATAACACCAGTATTTGTATATGGCCCCTTCGGGGGCCTTTGTTTCATGCATCACACGCAGGGGATTCAGTCATGACCAGCGGACAAAAAAAGGGTACGTTTTCTGTACTCATCATCGGAATTATTCTGGGTATTATTCTATGGGGTGGTTTCAACTGGGCACTTGCCTTGACGAATACTGAACAGTTCTGTATTTCCTGCCATGAAATGCGCGACAATCCCTATGAGCAACTTCAGGACACCATCCATTTCACCAACCGTACCGGTGTACGCGCTACCTGTCCAGATTGTCATGTTCCCAAGGAATGGATCCACAAGATCGTCCGTAAGATTCAGGCGTCCAACGAGCTCTATCACCACTTCATCTTGAAAGATGTGGACACCCCAGAGAAGTTTGAGTCCAAAAAGCTGGAGCTGGCCAAACATGTCTGGAAAACCATGAAAGATACCGACTCCCGTGAATGCCGAAACTGCCACAGTTTTGACTCCATGGATTTCGACAAGCAGGAAAGCCGTAGTGCTGACCGCCACGAAGAAGCCATTGACAAAGGTTACACCTGCATCGACTGCCACAAAGGCATTGCTCATGAATTGCCGGAAGGCTATGACCCAGGTGAAGATGCACCGGGTGGTGAAGACGCGGGTTGATATTCCCTTTATGTCTCTAAAAAAGAAACGGCCTGTCGGATGACAGGCCGTTTTTTTATGGCGCGCACCATAGGACTTGGTATCCATCCAAACCAACAGATCACAAAAAGCCATCCAATGAGCAGCAAGAGCTTGTTACAGATCATCTATGACAACAGAGACGATTTGTATCCCAGTGTATTGTCCAGCATCAAGAAGGGGGCTGATGTAAACGCTGTCACTCAATATGCTGAATCGGCGTTGAAAGTGGCATCCGGCAACGGTCGTTTCGACGTTGTCAGACTGCTGCTCGAATCGGGCGCAGATGCCACACAGTTGGAGTGGACACCCGTATTTTACGCCATTGCGTTTGATGAGGTTGAGGATGTGCGCAATGCCATTGGCCATCAAGACGACCTGGAAAAACGTGACTCTTGGTACAGAACGCCATTGCTGCTTGCCATCCTGACAGGCAACCGTGCAAAAGCATCACTTCTGTTGGAACTGGGTGCCAATCGCAATGCGGTCGGTCTATGTGGCAAAACACCTTTCCAATACGCTGTTCAGAACAATGATATCGGGATGCTGGGCTGGCTGTATCAGAATGGCTTCGACCCAGAAGCATCTGACATGTTCTTGACCACACCACTGATAGATGCTGCAAAGCAGGGCATGACAGAAAGTGTCAGCTTCTTGCTCTCCCTGGGAGTCAATATACATACCTGCAACGATATACCTGAGCGTGCCATTGAAGTGGCCTCCAATCTCGAAATCGTGCACCTTCTGCTGGCCCGGGGCGAGGACATAAACAGCATCAACGAAGAAACACACGCACTTCTGATTGGAACACGCATCAACGGACAGCCGAATGTCCAGCAAGACATTTATGAAGAGTACAAACACCCCAGGTTTGGGCGCCATAACCCAGAAAAATGTTCGAATGCATTCTGGCTAGACATGATCAGAACAGGCGCATCAGCCTGGACCGCCCGGGAAAGCTATCACGATGATTCAAGCAATTGTCCAATATGGAGTTATCAGCGCTACGGCAGATCCACGAACCTGTTGAAAAATGGCGTAATCATAGAGATTGCCGGTGAACATGAAGATCACTATGACCCTGATTTTTACATCTACAACGATGTAACCGTCTTTCATCCCAACGGCGACATAGAAATCTATGGCTACCCGGAAAATATCTTTCCAGGTACGGACTTTCACTCAGCAACTTTGATTGGAAAACATATTATCATCATCGGTAACCTGGGCTATCCTGAATCCAGAATCGTTTGTGAAACGCCCGTGTACGCCCTGGACATCGAATCCATGAAAATCAAAAAGATCAGTACCAGCGGAAACAGCCCTGGGTGGATCAGTCAGCATCACGCAAGCTTCACAAACGGGATACTCAGCATTACTGGTGGCAACATTTGGACAAACGAACAAGGCGCTTTCAAACTGCTGGAAAATGAGCGCAGCTATCAGCTTTGCATCGAGAACTGGACTTGGAAATAAAAAGCTTTCAACGAACTTTAATGAGTCCGTTGCCTACACGCCCCTGTTCAGGGAAAACCTCCCTCCACAGCCCGACATTTTCCGGTTGTGGCAGCTGTTGTCGGGCTGAAGCCCGACCTACGGTCATGCGCAAAGCTGTATCATCACAATTCCCGTAAAATCTGTAACTTATTCACCCGCTACCGCGTCTTCCCCTGCAATAGGGATTCCGGATGTCTTTCCAGGTAATCGGCCACTCCCCTGACTGCCCGGGCTGCCGCATTCAGCTCCCGTAGGGTTTTAGCCAGTTCTCCCCCCATGCTTCCCTGGTCGGACACTGATTTTTCCAGAACCTCGAACATCTTTTCCACCTGCACAATCATCTGGCGGGCATCAGTGCTCAAACCACTGATCTCATCCATGATCCGTGGTGCTTTTCCATTCAGGGTCGCTACCAGGTCGTTCAGTTCGTTAAGAGCCTGTCCCAGATTCGCAACACTCTGCTGCAAATCAGGGTTGTTGACCAGCTTGTCCATGCCCTCACTGAACCGGAGCAGATGCTCTCCCATTTCATCCAGGGGCAGGCGTTTGAGCTTGCCCAGCAAAGTCACCAGGCTGCTGGTGATATTGGACAAGGAGTTGGGTACCGTAGGCAAAACCGGATATTTCCCGGAGTAATCAATAGACGCCAATTCGGCCTCCGGCTCCAGATCCATATCCACCACCAACTGGCCGGTAAGCATGTTTCCTGTGATCAACCTGGCGCGCAAACCTCTTGCCACCAGCTTGTCCAGGGTCTGTTGAAACAATTTGCGCCTTGTATCATCATCCATATCGGATGCCACGGGATAATGGACATCTTTGGAAAAAGGCACCCTGTCAGGCTCCAGTGCAATAAGAACGGCAATATGAACAGGCTGATCGTCCTTCCGATTGGTCAGAGTGATATCCAGCACCTCCCCCACGGGAATACCCCTGAACTCCACCGCCGCCCCAATGGACAAACCCCGCACCGAATCATCGAAATAGAGAACATACGGCAGTTTCAGGCGGCCGGATCGCTCTTCACTCTTCTTTTTCGAATCATATAAAGGAAATACCGTTCCTTCCTTGGCCAGGATATCCACATCCAGGGTACGGGGTGTATCGAACGCAACGCCTCCCGCAAACAAAGAGATCAGCGACTCGAACTGAACATTCAAACCATCAGGCGAAAGCTCCATCCCCACACCAGATACGTTCCAGAAACGTGTCGTGCTGCGCACCAACTTGTCATGGGGCGCATTGATAAAAATATCCATATCCACGTAACTGCCATCTTCCGCCAATCTGTAACCCGTCACCTCGCCCACCTGAATCTGCCGGTAATAGACCGGTGATCCGAGAGATATGGATCCTAGACGATCGGCTTTCAGCCGGAACAGGCGTCCCTTGGCATCCGACAATATCTTTGGTGGTTCTTCCAGACCGATAAAATCCTCCGTATAGCTATCGCCTTTGCCTGGATCCACTGCAATATAGACGCCACTGAGCAACGTCCCGATACCGCTGGCACCCGACGCGCCTATTCGGGGCCTGACCACCCAGAAACGGGTATTGCGGGACAACAATGTATCCATTCCTTTCTGCAACTGCGCTTCAACCACCACCTGAGTGAGATCACTACTGAACTCCACGTTCTTCACTTTGCCTATGGCCACATCCCGATATCGGATTTCCGTCTGTTTGGGCTTGATGCCTTCCGCACTGCGAAACACGATGTTTATAGACGGCCCCAGGCTGGTATATTCCCGGTAAATAAGAACCACGCCGATCAGCAGGGCAATAATGGGCACTATCCACACAAAGGAAAAGCCCGGATGGTTCTCTGCTACCAGGGCTTCAGGAAGTTCGTCGAGAGTTGCTTTTCTGTCATTCATGAATTGTCACTGTCCCATATGAGACGCGGATCAAAACTGATAGCCGCCAGCATGGTAAGCACCACCACTGCACCAAAGGCAAGAGCGCCTATACCTGGTTCCACCGAAGAGATGGCTCCCATCTGCACCAACGCAGTAAGGATGCCAATCACAAACACATCCACCATGGACCACCGCCCTACCAATTCGGTTATCCTGTACAGCCTTGCGTGCTGATGTGCCCTGTATGGCGGATGGCGCCGCCGCACATTCACCAGCAGATACAGAAGGCTCATCATTTTTGCCAGAGGCACCAGAATACTGGCGGTAAAAATGATGGTTGCCAGCAGCCAGTCACCTTCATTCAAGAACAAGGACACCCCTTCGAGAATCGTACTGCTGGTGTCGGCGCCCAGATAAGTAGTCGTCATCACAGGATAGAAGTTGGCTGGCACGTAGAATATCATGGACGCAATGAGCAGCGCCCAGGTTCGGGTAAGGCTTTTCGGATAGCGGCTATGAATTCTGCTGTTACAACGGGGGCAATAGGCCGGGGTACTGCCATGCACTCGTACCACCTGGTAACAGACACCACAGCTGGCCAGCCCCAGGTCACGGGCGCGCACAAAACTCCTGTCAGTGTCCTGCATCAGGGTGGCCATTAGCAATGTGGAAATGTCCGGGAAGTCGTTCCAGCATGTTCCACAACAGATAGATATCCATACCTGCGCGGGCCCCGATACCCAGCACAATCGCGCCAAGCAGCGCGTACAAGCCCCCATCGACAATCACTTCAGCCATGCCAGACATCTTTACCAGTGCCACGAGTACACTGATGATAAAGACATCTGCCATTTCCCAGGGATGCATATGACTGAGCAGCCAGAGGACTTCACGCATGCCAGGCAGGCATTTTTTCCAGTACAGCCCCATCAGTACATACAGCGTACCGCCAAAGATGGCTCCTGGCACAGCAACAGTGGTGGCCAACACCAGCATCCCCAGTAACTTCATATCGTGCTGGTATAGCGCCCAACCGGTACCCAACAATGATGTCTCCCGGCTGGCGCCACCAATGTTCAGAGTAACCAGAGGAAACAGATTGGCCACCAGGTAGAGGAGCAAAGCGCCCAACATCAGCGCCAGGGGACGTTCAATGCCTCCCCTCGGGTGCCGGTAGAGAAAACTGCCACATTCACGGCACAACAGCTTATGGCCTGCTTCAACCCACGGCACATACTGCAATGCATCACATTCCCGGCAGGCCATCAAATGTTTCTCTTCCATGGTTCTGCTTAACTTTCCATCCGCAACAGACTGTCACCGGGTACCTTCCGGGTTGCCCCTGTATATTCTTTCAACCGGGTAAACTCGGGACGGCTGGAAACATCAGAAAAACAGCGCTGAAAGTGACTTCGCAGGGATTTCTTCAGGTAGGGCTTCACCTTTCGCGGTGGAATCTCCTTGAGCGCAGCGAACAACGCCAGTGCATATGTATGGTCCCATTGAGACAGCACTCCATTTCGGCTGACGGTGTTTGCGCAGCTGCTGCAGCCCCCCGGGGGGAAAACAAAAGCGCTGTTGGCAAACATTAAGCCGAAACCCAGGTAATCTGCCAGTACTTCAGTGACCTGTGGCCAGTTGTCCACACCCCCAGGCGGCGCCTCCTTTACCGTGTATCCAAGATACTGGCCGAGAGTGTGGGCAAACCCTGCTATCAGGGCTTCCGGGTTACCAACATGCAAACGATCATATACCACCGGCAAAGGTTGACTGGAAACCGTTAGAGAAGGTGCTTTACCAATAAATTCCTGGGTTGCCCCAGAAGGGATCTGCTGTGTAGCATCCAGGTTGCAGTGTGTTTTCTCCACCACTTGCCATGGCCAATGTGCCATACCTGCATATTCAGCAACCTGCTCAAAAACCAGCTCAGCCATCCCCTGCACACTGTCCACTTTACCGGGAAAATGTTCGTTGGTAGGCAGCACCAGGCGGGTCTGCCGGTAGAATACTCCTGGAGAAAAATTCCGCAGTGACCACTCGAAAACATCGAACAACCATCGTATGGACAATTCATCCAGTGGCGGCTTTCTGTTGAACAATACTGAAAACAAAACGGGAATCCTGATAAAATTCAGCGCCTGAGGCGACGAGACAAGGCTATATGATACTGGAAAACTACTACAAGATTGAACAAAACCGGATTCGGGTCTCCCCCGAACAGGCCAGTAATTTTGCAAAACTAATTGCCAACGATTTCAATCCATTGCATGACCCTGATTCCCGGCGCTTCTGTGTTCCCGGTGACCTGCTATTTGGGCTGATTCTGGATCAGTACGGCCTCAGCGAGCACATGCGCTTCGAGTTCTCCGGCATGGTGGGTAACGGGGTGGAGCTGCATTTCCCGAAAGAAGAAGGCGAACATCTCGCCATTCTGGATGACAATGACAAGGAATACTTGCGGGTTCGACGTAGCGGGGAAACCACCAATGATAAGGCGCTCATCAGCCGCCTGGTACAAGCCTATGTAGCTTTTTCAGGCCATGCCTTCCCCTGGGTACTGGTGCCGCTCATGGAGGCTCACGGAGTTATGATCAATCCTGACCGTCCTCTCATCATCTACGAAAGCATGGAGATTCATCTGAACAGCCTGGCCATGGAAAATCCACAATTGCATCTTTCCGGCACCTGCTTCAATGTCGAAGGAAAACGTGGCGAAGTGCAACTGAACTACACCCTAAGTGATCAGGGCAACAATATCGGTCATGGGTCCAAGAATATGGTGCTGGGAGGTCTGCGCCCTTGGGACAAGACGCGCATGGAAACCGTAGTGGAAGACTACTTGACGCGTCAGAAACGCTTTTCCCAAGACTGACCCCCCTATTTCTGCTTCTTTCTTGCTTCCCGGTATTTGACAATCAGGGTGGTAATTGCCAGGGCAATTCCCGTTGAAAGAATCATGCGTGCCAGCCACTCAGGCCAAGCCGGATTTGGGGTGAGCAAGGCAAAAGCACCAATAACGATCAGCCAGAAAGACAGCTTTGCCAGTAACGCATCACGCATGGTCACTGCCTGAACGATCTGTTTGCACTGAAGCCGATACAGAATCCGAAAATCGCAATGCATGAGGCTTGTCTACTTCCACCTCTGCCCTGGCGATCAACGGATTGTCCATAACCAACTCCAGCACATCCGCAGCCAGCCTTTCCAACAACATGAAACGCCCCTGTTCCACGAAATCGATGACTTCTTTAGTGATAGTGCGATAGTTAACCGCGTATTTCACATCATCAGTTTCAGCCGCTTCATCCGCCTTGTAGCCGAAAACAATGTTGATAATGACATCCTGGCGTTTCTTCAACTCTTCTTCGTTGAAGCCAATATAGGTGCGCAAACGCAGATTCTTGATGCGTATAGTGACCATCAGAGCTTGATCAGGGTAAGGAACTCATCACGGGTCCGGTGATTGTTCCGGAAAGCTCCAAGCATCATAGAAGTGGTGGTCAACGAGTTCTGTTTTTGCACCCCACGCATCATCATGCACAGATGAGAGGCTTCAATAACCACGGCCACCCCCGCTGCGCCTATGGCATCCTGAATAGCGTAGGCAATCTGGGTGGTGAGCTGTTCCTGTATCTGCAGGCGCCGTGCAAACATGTCCACAATGCGTGCGATTTTGGACAGGCCGATGACCTTGCCTTTGGGCAGGTAGGCCACATGAGCCTTGCCGATGAAAGGCAGCATATGATGCTCGCAAAGGGAATAGAGTTCGATATCCTTGACGATAACCATCTCGTCATTGTCCGAAGGAAATATTGCGTCATTGACTACATCTTCCAGGCTCTGCTCGTAACCCTGGGTAAGAAACTCCATGGCCTTGGCAGCACGCAAAGGCGTTTTCAGCAACCCTTCCCGGCTGGTATCTTCGCCCACTCCACGAATGATCTCCTGATAGCACTCAGCCATATGTTCTGTTTTGTTGTCACTCATACCCACTCCTGCAGACATACCGAATCGTATTCATCGTCCGGTTTACTGGATTGAAATTTGAGTATAACTGCTCAGGCAGGTTTTTTCCCTTACCGAAGCAATGGAAAAAGTCTCGTGATGTATTGCACTGAAGGCTCGTATTGCGCGCCTGCCGGCGCTTGTCGAACCAACCTATTTGGAGTCGGAGGTTCGAATTTCCCTTGTAGCAGGGCAAGAAAAAAGCCCACCCTGAGGTGAGCTTTTCCACTGTATGGCGCGCCAGGAAGGATTCGAACCTCCGACCGCTCGGTTCGTAGCCGAGTACTCTATCCAGCTGAGCTACTGGCGCAAAAGTGGTAGCGAATAATGCTCGTTTATTCGCTGTTTGTCAATGCTCAAAGCAAAGCGTGAGAGATCCATCCTCTACAACTTTCCCGGTCTGTGCCCACTGCAGCATCAAACCAAAATATCAGTTATATGGCGGAGAGCGAGGGATTCGAACCCTCGATACGCGTTAACGTATACACCCTTAGCAGGGGTGCGCCTTCAGCCACTCGGCCAGCTCTCCAGTAACTCATGTTTGCCGCGAATTTCTTCCGCTACAAACTACAAGGGCGGCTATTCTAGCCGCCCTTGTAGTATTTTTCCAGCCTTTATGCCTATTCTTCAGGCTCAGCACCACTCTCTTCTTCTTCCAGGCCATCTTCTGCCTGTTCGGCCTTGATACGCTCGTAGATTTCTTCCCTGTGCACAGAGATATCCCGAGGCGCATTTACGCCGATTCGTACCTGGTTGCCTTTGACACCCAGTACGGTAACGGTAACATCGTCACCAATCATCAGGGTTTCACCAACCCGGCGAGTCAATATCAACATAATTACTACTCTCCATATTCCATTGTGCCCATCATCTTATTTCCTGATTCCGGGTACATAAATAAACGAACCAAGCCTTCCGCTAATATAACTATAGCGAACCGCGCAATTTTATCAGCACAAACACTGGAAAAAAACCTGATTTGTAATTTAACTGGGTGACAAAACTCAGTTTTCTACAACATTTACATGGGACAGTTGCAAGCCCTTATACAATCCATGGTAATAAAGGGATTTCCCTGTTATTTCAGCTTTCAACTTGATCCAGGCCAAAAGCCTCATGCAGTGTCCGAACCCCGAGCTCAAGGTATTTCTCGTCCACGATGACAGATACCTTTATTTCCGAGGTGGAAATCATCTGGATATTGATCTGCTCCCTGGCCAACGCTTTGAACATGTTGCTGGCAATGGCCGCATGGGAACGCATGCCCACCCCAACCAGCGCGATTTTCACAATCCGGTCATCAGATTCGACTTCCCGCGCGCCCAATTCCTTTGCGGTCTTCTGCAGGATATCCAGGGCTTCCGCCTGGTCATTGCGGTGCACAGTGAAAGTGAAGTCGGTAGTATCGTCCTTGCCGATGTTCTGCACGATCATGTCGACTTCGATGTTGGCTTCGCCTATGGGCCCGAGGATCTGGTAGGCTACGCCCGGATGATCGGGAACGCCCCTGATAGTCAGCTTGGCTTCGTCCCGGCTGAATGCTATGCCTGCAATCTTCGCCTTTTCCACGTCTTCTTCCTCCAGGGTGATGAGGGTGCCCTCACCTTCTTCAAAACTCGACAGTACCCGCAGGGGTACGTTGTACTTGCCTGCAAATTCCACGGAACGGATTTGCAGCACTTTGGAGCCTGAACTGGCCAGCTCCAGCATTTCCTCGAATGTGATGCGATCCAACTTGCGCGCATTGGGTTCGACGCGTGGATCTGTGGTGTAGACTCCATCAACGTCGGTGAATATCTGGCATTCGTCCGCATCCAGGGCCGCCGCCATGGCCACAGCCGTTGTATCGGAGCCGCCCCGTCCCAGGGTGGTGATATTGCCTTCTTCATCTGTTCCCTGGAAACCTGCGACCACCACTACCCGTCCGGCATCGAGATCCGCTTTGACCCGCTCTCCGTCGATATCCAGGATGCGGGCCTTGCTGTGGGAACTGTCGGTACGGATATGCACCTGCCCGCCGGTGTAGGAACGTGCGTCCTGGCCCAGCTGATGCAGGGCCATGGACAGCAGGGCAATGGTAACCTGCTCGCCCGTGGACAACAGCACATCCATCTCCCGGGCGCTGGGCCGGGGTGAGATTTCCTCTGCCAGGGCGATCAGCCGGTTGGTTTCACCCGACATAGCCGATACCACCACAACGACCTGATTACCTGCATCGTGGTAGCGTTTTACTTTCTCTGCGACAGCCTGGATACGTTCGGTGCTGCCCACCGAAGTGCCGCCATATTTCTGCACGATCAATGCCATGATACTTCTTCCGATACGAAAACAGCCCGGCATCCACCGGGCTGCAGGAATGATTCTTGATTACTCCGCTTACAGCCGCTCCCGCGCCCAGGTTTCCACTGAAGCCAGGGCTTGTGGCAACGCCTCGGGTTTACTGCCACCGGCCTGAGCCATATCCGGGCGCCCGCCCCCTTTGCCGCCAACCTGTTCAGCCACCATCTTCACCAGGTCGCCGGCCCTGATTCGGTCTGTGCGATCCTTGGTCACCCCGGCCACCAGGCTCACCTTGCCATCATGGGCCGCAGCCAGAACGATGACGGCTGAACCCAGCTTGTTCTTGAGCTGATCCAGGGTATCGCGCAGGGTCTTCACGTCGGCGCCTTCCAGATGAGCGGCCAAAACCCGGGTATCACCGATCTCCAGAGCCTGGCCAGCCAGGTCGGAACCGGCTGCAGAGGCCAGCTTGGCTTTCAGGCGCTCGATCTCCTTCTCTTGATGCTTTGCTCTCTCCACCAGGGCCTTGACCTTTTCATCGCTGTCTTCCAGACCGGCTTTTACCAGGGAGGCAATCTGCTGCAGCCGGGATTCCGCCTGCTCCACCCACTCAATGGCGCGTTCGCCGGTTACGGCCTCGATACGGCGTACACCGGAAGCAATGCCGCTTTCACTCACGATCTTGAACAGGCCGATATCTCCGACCGCACGCACATGGGTACCGCCGCAGAGTTCCGTAGAAAAATCGCCCATGCGCAGTACCCGCACCTGGTCATCGTATTTTTCGCCGAACAGGGCCATGGCGCCCGCCTGTTTGGCGTCCTCCAGAGCCATAATGCGGGTTTCCACCACGTGGTTGCCGCGAATCTGTTCATTCACCAGCTGCTCGATGGCGCGCAGTTGCTCCTGGGTGACGGGTTCGAAATGGGCAAAATCGAAACGCAGGCGCTCAGCATCCACCAGTGAACCTTTCTGCTGGACATGATCGCCCAGAATACGCCGCAGGGCCGCATGCAGCAGGTGGGTAGCTGAATGATTCAGGGCAATGCGCCGGCGGTTCTCTTCATCGACCCGGGCCAGCACACTGTCACCCACCTTCAGAGTACCAGCGGCCATCCTTCCCAGATGGCCGAAGACGGCGCCCCCCTGCTTGCGGGTATCCGTGACCTCGAAGCGGGTATCACTGCCTGGCATCAGGAGTTCTCCCCGGTCCCCCACCTGGCCGCCGGATTCGGCATAAAAGGGGGTCTTGTCCAGCACCACCATGCCCTCAGCACCGGATTCCAGGCTGTCCACGGGTTCACCGTCATGAAACAGGCCAATGATGGTGGCCTGTTCCTCCAGCCTTTCATAGCCGGTGAAATCGGTCTTGCCATCCAGGGCAATCCCAGCCTGTTGCGCCACGCCGAACTGGCTGGCGGCCCGGGCCCGGGCGCGCTGGGCGTCCATCTCCCGGTCGAAGCCGGCTGCATCGATCTCCAGACCACGCTCCCGGGCGATGTCTGCTGTCAGATCCGCCGGAAAACCATAGGTATCGTAAAGCTTGAACACCAGCTCCCCCGGAATGATCTTTCCGGAAAGCCCGCCGATGGCTTCTTCGAGAATCTTCATACCCTGCTCGATGGTTTCAGCAAAGCGCTCTTCTTCCACCCGCAGCACCCGCTTGACCGTCTCCCGGGCCTTGACCAGCTCAGGATAGGCATCACCCATCTGCTCGCACAGGGCATCCACCAGCTTGTGGAAGAAAGGCTGTTTCTGCCCCAGCTGGTAGCCATGACGAATGGCGCGCCGGATGATGCGGCGCAGGACATAGCCTCGTCCCTCATTGGAAGGCGTCACCCCATCAACGATCAGGAAAGCGCAGGAACGGATGTGATCTGCAATCACCCGCAGGGATTTGCTCTCCAGATCCGTGGCGCCGGTCACTTCTGCCGCAGCACGAATCAGCGCCTGGAACAGGTCGATCTCGTAGTTGGAATGCACGCCCTGCATAACGGCTGCCAGGCGTTCCAGACCCATGCCCGTATCCACCGAAGGCTTGGGCAGCGGCGTCATGTTGCCTTCTGCATCCCGGTTGTACTGCATGAACACCAGATTCCAGATCTCGATATAGCGGTCGCCATCTTCCTCCGGAGTTCCCGGGGGTCCGCCTTCGACTTCTTCACCATGGTCATAGAAAATCTCGGAACAAGGGCCACAGGGGCCGGTATCGCCCATGCTCCAGAAATTGTCGCTCTCGTAGGGTTTGCCACCGGGCTTGTCACCAATGCGACTGAAACGCGTGGCATCCACGCCGATTTCCTCGAGCCAGATGTCTGCGGCCTCGTCGTCCTGGTCATAGACCGTGATCCAAAGCTTTTCCGGCGGCAGCCCCATCACTTGCGTGAGAAATTCCCAGGCGAACTGGATGGCCTCACGCTTGAAGTAGTCACCAAAGCTGAAATTACCCAGCATCTCGAAGAAAGTGTGATGTCGGGCGGTGTAACCGACATTCTCCAGGTCGTTGTGCTTGCCCCCGGCACGCACGCAGCGCTGAGAGGAAGCCGCACGCACATAGTCGCGTTTTTCCTTGCCCAGGAACAGATCCTTGAACTGCACCATCCCTGCATTGGTAAACAAGAGGGTAGGATCATTGGCAGGCACCAGGGAACTGGACTCCACGATGGTGTGTCCCTTGCTGGCAAAATAATCGAGGAATGCCTGTCTGATTTCAGCGCTGGTTTTCATGTGTGGCCGTTGGATGAATACAAGGCGGTAAATGTTATGCAGTCCGGGGCAAAATGTCACCCTGAAATTGCGGGCAAACTGCGAAATATCAACGAAATAAGGGGACGACGCACCATGTCATGAGAAGGAAGCGCCATCTCTGCGGATTTTGTTGCGCTTTGTCCGGCGTTACACCGGCCGGCAAAGCACAGCTTGCCCGAAAACAGCGGCTATGGAGGCTACATTTGTGTAGTCTTCTGGCCACGCCTCTGTATAACGGAAAAAAAACTGTATTTGTAGGTCGGACTTTAGTCCGACATGACTCCGTAGTGGCCACTGTTGTCGGGCTGAAGCCCGACCTACGTTCATGACGCAGAGCGGCATCATGCAGAGAGCATTAAGTCTATTTTCATATTAACCAAACAAGTACTCGTTGATCATCCAGGAAGGAAAACCCCGGGATGTCAGGAAACGCCCCCGGCGGGCCATTTCCCGGCGGTCTTCAGGGGACGTGGCGCCAAACTTGCGTTGCACCACCTCCTGCATAAGCGACTGCCATTCGCTGTTGCCGAACCCGTCCAGTTCCCGGGAAATGAGTCCGTCGGCAACACCCCGCTCCGCCAGTTCCGCACGGATGCGCAGGGGGCCGTATCCCTTGTTACGGCGGGAATGGACATACTGTTCGGCAAAGCGCTCATCGCTCTGCAATCCCTGGGCCGCCAGCTCATCCAGCACCTGCGCCACGGTTTCTGATGGATAACGCCGCCCCAGCTTGCGCACCAACTCTGCCCGGCTGTGCTCCCGCATGGCCAGCAGGCGCACGGCGGCATGTCGCACTTCTGTCAGCTCGTCAGCGACGTCAGGCTGTAAAGCGTCCCGGCTCAGGCCTCGCCCTCCGCCCCGGCGGCTTCTTCCTCAGTCTTGCCGGTATCAGGGAACACTTCAGCGCGGATGCGCGCCTCGATGTCCGCAGCGATCTCCGGATGTTCCTTGAGGAAGTTGCGTACATTGTCCTTGCCCTGGCCAATGCGCTCACCGTTGTAAGAATACCAGGCCCCGGATTTTTCCACGAAACCGTGCTTAACGCCCAGATCGATGATCTCGCCTTCCCGGGAGATGCCCTCTCCATAGAGAATCTGGAACTCCACCTGCTTGAACGGCGGCGCGACCTTGTTCTTAACCACTTTCACCCGGGTCTCGTTGCCGACCACCTCGTCGCCTTTCTTGATGGCGCCGATGCGGCGGATGTCCATGCGCACAGAAGAGTAGAACTTCAAGGCATTACCGCCGGTGGTGGTTTCGGGGCTGCCGAACATGACGCCTATCTTCATGCGGATCTGGTTGATGAAAATGACAATACAGTTGGAGCGCTTGATGTTGGCGGTAAGCTTGCGCAGAGCCTGGGACATGAGGCGCGCCTGCAGACCCACGTGAGAATCGCCCATGTCGCCTTCGATCTCTGCCTTGGGCGTCAGGGCCGCCACGGAATCCACTACCACCACATCCACGGCGCCGGAGCGCACCAGCATATCGGTGATTTCCAGGGCCTGCTCTCCTGTATCCGGCTGGGAGACCAGTAGTTCATCCATATCCACGCCCAGTTTTTCCGCATACTGGGGATCCAGGGCATGCTCGGCATCCACGAAGGCGCAGGTGCCGCCACTTTTTTGCGCCTCGGCCACCACATGCAGGGTCAGAGTGGTCTTGCCCGAGGATTCCGGACCGTAGATCTCCACCACCCGCCCCTTGGGCACGCCTCCGATACCCAGGGCGATATCCAGGCCCAGGGAACCCGTGGAAATGGCTTCGATGTTTCCAATGGCGGTTCCGTCGCCCATGCGCATGACAGACCCCTTGCCAAACTGCTTTTCGATCTGGCCAAGCGCCGCTGCCAGTGCTTTTTTACGATTTTCGTCCATTTTTGCTCTACCCGTGTCAGTTGTTCGAAGGATTTACAGCTGGTATGAAGAATTCTAGTTCGTTCTCCATATGTTTTCCAGTGTTTTTTTCTGTTGGGGGCAGTATAGGGGAGGCAGTGGCTCAGGAGGTGAGCCCCTGACCGGAAAATGTCATTTCCGGCCCGGCGTCCAGGGGCCAGCGCTCCACCACACGGTACCAGGGTGGTTCTCCCCCAGGCCGTGATTCCACCAGGACAAAATCTTCCACTGGCCAGGTGATTGGCTTTTCCAGGGCAATGACCCCGGATGGCGGCGCCTTGCGAACCAGGGTGACATGGGGCCGGTAGGTCCGGCTTTCCCGGGGGAAACCGCAGCTTTCGAGATGGCCACCCTGGTCCGCCACCAGGCGTGACAGGGCTTCAGGCACCTGATCAGGGCCGGCCCAGGCCACCCGGGGCCGGGACCAGAAATCCAGATGGGTGATGCACAATTCGAAAGCCTGCCCCTCCACATCCGCTGCTGCGCGGCTGATGCAGGCCTGCCGGTCAGGCGCTACCTGTCCGAGAAACTGCAGGGTCAGGTGCAGGTCCGCCCCATGCACCCAACGGCCCTGTCCCTGGGGCAACAGGGTCTGCAGAGCCGCCAGCTCCCGGCGCGTCTTCTCATCGGGCCAGAGTGCAAAGAACAAGCGGCGGTGCTTACTGCTCAAGGCTGTCTCCGAGCGCCTGCAGGGCATGAATCACAGTCTGCCGCCGCACTTCTTCCCGGTTGCCGGGAAACCAGCGCCGTTCCGCCCGCACGCCCTTTGCATCCGCCCAGGCCAGCCAGACCGTGCCCACAGGCTTGAGCTCGCTACCCCCCTCGGGGCCGGCAATACCGCTTACCGCCACCGCCACCTGGGCATGGCTGCGCGCCAGGGCGCCGGCGACCATCTCCCGCACCACGCGTTCACTCACGGCGCCGAAGTGCTCCAGGCTGTCGGCCCGCACCCCCAGCATCTCCATCTTTGCCTGATTGCTGTAGGTCACGAAGCCCCGCTCGAACCACTGGCTGGACCCGGGAATATCCGTCATCAGCTTGGCAATCCAGCCCCCTGTGCAGGACTCTGCCGCCACCATGCTCAGGCTTCGGTCATACAGCAGCCTTCCCGTGCGCCGGGACAACTGTTCCAGTTGCGCATCTTGCATTACACTTCACCTCTTTCCAATGGCTTTCTCAATCGACATGAATGATCAAGGCATATTGCTGGAGCGTAACCCCTCTCCCATGAAACTGGAAGTCATGGGGGTGGAAAACTGGGGCATATGGAAGAAGGAGAAATCCACTTTTCCCTGGACCTATCACCAGCAGGAAACCTGTTATATCACCCGCGGACGCTTCATCGTCACCCCGGAAGGCGGCGAACCCATGGAATTCCGGCGGGGAGATCTCATCACCTTCCCGGCAGGCATGAAATGCACCTGGGAGATCCTCGAAGACGTGGAAAAGTATTACGACTTCCAGTAATCCCATGCCTGCCGCTTCTCCCAAGCACACGCCCATGATGCAGCAATACCTGCGCATCAAGGCCGACTACCCGGACATGCTGGTGTTCTACCGCATGGGAGATTTCTACGAGCTGTTCTACGAGGATGCGGTCAAGGCCGCCCGCCTTCTGGACATAACCCTTACCGCCCGGGGCAAATCGGGAGGCAAGCCCATTCCCATGGCGGGCATTCCCTATCATGCCGCGGAGAATTACCTGGCGCGCCTCATCCGCCAGGGCGAGTCCATAGCCATCTGCGAGCAGATCGGCGATCCTGCCACCAGCAAGGGGCCGGTGGAACGCAAGGTGGTGCGCATCGTCACCCCCGGCACGGTCACAGACGAGGCTCTGCTGGAAGAACGCCAGGACAACCTGCTGGCGGCCCTGTGGGAGGAAGGCACGGCTTATGGCCTGGCCTGCCTGGATCTGGGCAGTGGCCGCTTCAGCGTTCAGGAATTGGATGACCGGGAGGCTCTCGCTGGTGAATTGGAGCGTCTCAAGCCGGCGGAACTGCTCCTGGAAGAGGACTGGCAGCTGCCCCCCGGCACGCCTGAGATCCGCGGCATCACCCGGCGTCCCGCTTGGCATTTCGACCTGGACAGCGCCCGGGAGCAACTGCTGCGCCAGCTGGGCACCCAGGATCTGGGAGGCTTTGGAGTGCAGGATATGCCTCTGGCCATCATGGCCGCAGGCGCCCTGCTGCAGTATGTCCGGGAGACCCAGCAGGCCGCCCTGCCCCATATCACCGGCTTGCAGGTGGAAAACCGGGATCAGGCCCTGGTCATCGACGCCGCCACCCGGCGCAACCTGGAGCTGGATCAGGCCCAGTCCGGCCAGAAACAGCGCTCCCTGGCGGGACTTTTGGACCATACGGCCACGGCCATGGGCAGCCGCCTGCTAAGGCGCTGGATCAATCGCCCCCTGCGTGACCGCCAGGCCATCAGCGCCCGTCATGACGCCATCAGCGGCTTCCTGGAACAGGATTGTCTGGAAGCCCTCCACGGATTACTGCGCGGGGTGGGAGACATCGAGCGCATTCTCGCCCGCATCGCCCTCAAGACCGCCCGCCCCCGGGATCTGGCCACCCTGCGCGATTCCCTGGCGCTGCTGCCCCAGCTGCAACAGCTGTTGGCGGACCGGACCACGCCTCTGATCCGGGAGCTGGCGGACCAGGCTGGCATGCACGCGGATCTGGTGGATCTGCTGCAACAGGCCATACGCGAGAACCCTCCCATGCTCATCCGCGACGGCGGCGTATTGGCGGAAGGCTGGGACAGCCAGCTGGATGAACTGCGCGCCCTGTCCCAGAATGCCGATCAGTTTCTTCTGGACCTGGAAAACCGGGAGCGCGAGCGTACCGGCATCGCCTCCCTGAAAGTGAGTTACAACCGGGTGCATGGTTACTACATCGAGATCAGCAAGACCCATTCGGACAAGGCGCCGGAGGACTATGTACGGCGCCAGACCCTCAAATCCGCTGAACGCTTCATCACGCCAGAGCTGAAGAACTTCGAAGACCGGGTGCTGTCCGCCCGCGAACGCGCCCTGGCCCGGGAAAAAGCCCTGTACGAGGAACTGCTGGAGCGCCTGCAACCGGAGATCGCCCCCCTGCAGCAGTGCGCCCTGGCCCTGGCCAGCCTGGACGTGCTCATCAATCTTGCCCAGCGCGCCCTGGACCTGGATCTGAGCCGCCCACAGCTCTCAGAGGAACCGGGTATCCAAATCCGGGAAGGCCGGCACCCGGTGGTGGAGCAGTCCCTGGATAAGCCCTTTGTACCCAATGACCTGGATTTCAGCAAAGATCGGCGCATGCTCATCGTCACCGGCCCCAACATGGGCGGTAAATCCACTTACATGCGCCAGTGCGCCCTCATCGTCATCATGGCCTGCGCCGGCAGTTTCGTGCCCGCCCGGGAAGCGCGCATCGGCCCCGTGGACCGTATCTTCTCCCGCATCGGCGCTTCCGATGACCTGGCCGGGGGACGCTCCACCTTCATGGTGGAAATGGAGGAAACCGCCAACATTCTGCACAACGCCACCCGGGAATCCCTGGTGCTCATGGATGAGGTCGGGCGCGGCACCAGCACCTTCGACGGCCTGTCCCTGGCCTGGGCCTGCGCCGTGGAGCTGGCCGGACGCATCGGCGCCTGCACCCTGTTCGCCACCCATTATTTCGAACTCACCACCCTTCCCGAGGAACACCCGGGCGTGGTCAACGTCCATCTGGATGCCGTGGAGCATGGGGAAGGCATCGTATTCATGCACGCAGTGAAGGAAGGTCCCGCCAACCAGAGCTACGGCCTGCAAGTAGCGGCATTGGCTGGCGTACCCAGGGCCGTCATACAGCGGGCCAGAAAACGCTTGCGGGAACTGGAGAACGCGGCCCTGCGCCACGCGGAACAGGATGCGCCCCAGCTTGCCCTGCAACTGATGCCGGAACCGCCCTGTTCATCAGAGGTGGAGAAGAAGCTGAAAGACATCGATCCGGACGAACTGACGCCCCGGCAGGCGCTGGACCTGCTCTATACATTGAAGAAACTCTGACGAGTCAGGTGAGGGGCAGAATGGGACGCGCCAGCACCAGGGAGATATTGTCCCGGCCGCCTCCGTCCTTGGCAGCCTGCACCAGAGCCCGGGCACGGCTTTGCAAAGGCAGTTCCTCCCGCCCCATGAGTTGCTGAATAGTGGTTTCCTTCACGGGCCCGGTAAGGCCATCACTACAGAACAGAAACAGGTCGTCTTCACATACCGACGCTTCGTTCACGTCCACATTGATCTCAAGGGTGAATCCCAGGCTGCGGGTCAGCACATTCTCCCCCACGCCTGCTTCCTTGGCTTCACCCCGGTTGGGAAAAATACCGTGATCCAGCACTTCCTGGATGAGTGAATGATCCCGGGTCAGCTGCATAAGCTTGCCATTGCGCAGCAGGTAGATGCGCGAATCCCCCACATGGGCATAGAAAATACGGTCATCGTGAAACAGGGCCAATACCAGGGTAGTGCCCATGCCTGTGAGTTCTTCCTTGCTCTGGGCCAACGTAAACACGGACTGGTTGGCGCGTTCCACCGCTTCCCCGATATGCATCAGGCATTGCATGGTGTCCATGTCGGCAAAGCGCTGGGCATGGCGCAATTCTTCGACGGCCACTTCCACGGCCACCTCGGCAGCGACCTCTCCGGCCAGGTGACCGCCCATGCCGTCTGCCAGGGCAACGATGCCCTGCTCCGGCATGACGAAAAGGTAGTCTTCGTTGATTTTCCTCACCAGCCCCACGTCGGTGGCACTGGCTATTTCCAGCGGGATGGCGCTCATGGCTTGCTTATTTCTTTCCCAGTCCTTTGGAATCCAGCAGCTTTTTCAACCGCGTGGGGGGAATATAGCCAGGAATCAGTTCACCGTTTTCCAGCACCAGGGCCGGTGTGCCGCTCACCCCAATGACTTTGCCCAGAGCATACTCATCGGCAACAGGATCATCGCAGTTCTTGACTTCCGGCACTTTGCCCTGCTTGGCTTCACTCAGGGCCTTCTGGCGGTCATCGGCGCACCAGACAGACTTCATTTTCCGGCCGGACTCGCTGTTGACGCCGGCCCGCGGAAAGGCCAGATAACGCACCTCTATGCCTTCCTTGTTGTACTTATCGATCTGGGAATGGAGCTTCCGGCAATAGCCGCAGTCGACATCGGTGAATACATTGATGGTGTGTTTTTCCTTGCCGGTGCCAAACACGATCTTGTTCTTTTCATCCACGGCATCCAACAGTTTCTTGCGTGCCGCAGATACTTTCACCTCGGTAAGATCCTGTCCCGTGTCCAGATCATTCATCTTGCCCTGAATGAAATACCTGCCGTCGGAAGATACATAGAACAGGCGGGCGCCTATCAGCACCTCGTACAGGCCCGGAACAGGAGATGCCTCGATACTATCCAGATTGACATCGCCCAGCCGCTTGGCAAGCGCCGTGCGAATCTTGTCGATAGCGGGATCGGCAGAAGGGGGCTCGGCCGCGCTGGAAACACCGGCCACAAACAATGCCAGACAAATGGCGATAGAACGAAGAGAAAGGGAATAAGACATGATTTGCAATGGTACCTGTATGTTTAGGAAGTGCTGGTCAAATGGTGAGGGAGCGCTGATGAGCCGGCAGTTTCCGGCCATTGATGCCCTGAATCAAGCTCAATCATTTCCTCAGCATCTATTGGATCTTCAACTTCAATGGTCAAACAGTGTTGGAGCCGCATTGTAACCGGAAGTTCCTGTTATTGCTCGAACAGGCTGCACAAAGTGCGCCACCACTTGCTCAACCCCGGGGATGGTGCATGGCATGCAGTTGCTTGAGACGCTCTTTGGCCACATGGGTGTAGATCTGGGTCGTGGACAGATCACTGTGGCCGAGCAGCAGCTGCACCACCCGCAGATCCGCACCGTGATTCACCAGATGGGTGGCAAACGCATGCCTCAGGGTGTGGGGTGAGAGATGCTTCTGTATCCCCGCCGCCTGTGCATGTTTCTTCACCCGATACCAGAACGCCTGGCGGGTCATCCCGGCGCCACGGCGGGTGGGAAACAGCGCATCGCAGAGACGTCCGCCCAGCAATGCCTGCCGCGGCCCATGCATGAAGCGCTGAATCCAGTCCTGGGCCTCATCACCCATGGGTACCAGCCGTTCCTTCCCACCCTTGCCCGCCACCCTCACCAGCCCCTGGCCAAGGCTGACCTGGTCAGGCCGCAGATGCACCAGTTCCGACACCCGCAGTCCCGTGGCGTACAGCAGCTCCAGCATACAGCGATCTCTGAAGCCCTCCGGCGTTTCCAGATCCGGCGCATGGAGCAGAGCCACCACCTCGGCTTCGGTCAGGGTTTTGGGCAGAGGGCGGCCAAGGCGTGGGGCCTGTATGTCCAGACTGGGATCCGCCGCCACCCAGCCCTCCCGCAGAGCATACTGAAAGAACTGACGCAGGGCCGACAGACGCCGGGCGCTGGTGCGGGCACTCTGACCTGCTGATACCAGACTAGCCAGCCAGGAAAGCAGGTTTTCCTGACCTGCAGCCACCAGAGCAACCCCCTGTGTTTTCTGCAACCACTGTGACGCCTTGCGCAGATCAGACTGATAGGACGCAAGGGTATTCTTCGACAGGCCCCGCTCCAGCCAGAGCATGTCCGCAAACAAGGCAATGGCCTGTTCGTCATTCATGATTCATGACTCAGAAGCCAGCGCTTGATATCCATCCAGCGTCCGCTGGTGTGTCCGGCGAAGCCCCCGTCGCCATTGGCGGCCACCACCCGGTGACAGGGAATCAGCAAAGGAATGGGATTTCTGCGGCACGCGCCCCCCACGGCGCGGGGACTGCTTTTCAGCACCCGGGCCAGTTCCCCATAGGTCCTGGTCTGACCCGGAGGAATCTCCAGCAGGGCATCCCAGACCCGGCGCTGAAATTCGGTGCCCTGGGGCGCCAGTGCCCGGAAACGTGGCCACTGCCCCCCTTCCAGCCAGCTGCGCAGCACCTCGCATGCCCTGGCTGCAAGGGGATACTCACCCGCTTCCACACACGGTCTGCTCTCCAGGATACTCACCTTGACGATGGCAGCAGTATCAGTGGTAACTGCCACCCATCCCAGGGGAGTTGGGCAGGCTGCCTGAAATTCTGTCGCGGCACATTTGTCTGTCATAATTCTTTCCTGAAACCTGGACTCATCCATTCAAACCGGAATGGCAGTGAACCATACGCCACGTTGCCCCGGCCCTGGGCGCTTTCTCATCGTCGGGCAGGGGTGACGGAATCGCGGAATCAGACCCTTCAAGGAAAACCCATTATGTCAGACGATTATCAGGAACTTTCCCGGCACCTGCAACGCATGGAAAAGGAATTGCGCGCCTTGGGCTGGTGGTCAGAGCAGCCCCCTGATGCCCATGCCCTGGCCAGCACGGCCCCCTTTTGCCACGATCGCATGGACTTCCACCAATGGTTGCAGTGGGTGCTGATACCGGGGTTCCAACGGCTCATCGAACAAGAGTCAGCCCTGCCGGAAGAATGCGCCATCGCCCCCATGGCTGAGATGGCCTGGCGGGAGGAAGATCCCGCCCGGATACGCAACCTGGTGCGTATTCTTAGGGAGTTTGACCAACAGGTCAGTAGCCATTGACCTACCGCGCCATTTTCGATGGAAAGTTTTCCACACAAGCTGTGGATAACTCTGTCAGTAAAATGCGTAAAGCGCGCACAAACCGTATCAGCCAAGGAAATGCTTCAAATTGACCAGTTTTTGAACAAATCGTTATATTTGCTTATTATTCAATGATTAATATGACTTTCCTATGAATGGACTTTCATAATTTTTCCTAACCCAAGTAAATTTCCCCTTCCCGGGGATGCTTGTGCATAACAGTTGGTAGAAAATGGGTAGGATCCCTGTAGAATGTCGGCCATGAAACAGACTTCCAGCAACTTCTGGCAATACAAAACCCTGAACGAAATGACCCCTGAGGAATGGGAATCTCTGTGCGACCGTTGTGCAAAATGCTGTCTGCACCGGTTGGAGGATGAAGATACCCGGGAGATCTATTTCACCAATGTGCATTGCCGCCTGCTGGATACAGCCAACAGCTGCTGTTCGGACTACCCCAGGCGTTCCCAACGGGTATCGGATTGCGTGACCATTACCCTGGATACTCTGGAGGACCCCTACTGGCTGCCCAGCACTTGCGCCTACCGCCTGCTGGCCGAAGGCAAGCCCCTGCCGGACTGGCACCCCCTGGTATCCGGCGATCCGGAATCCGTTTACCGTTCCGGTAACGGTATCACCGGCCGCACCATCTGCGAGGATGATGCCGACCGCCTGGACTGCCACCTCATCGACTGGATCAAGTAATGGCCCAGGGCAGTCAGGTCTATCACATTCAAATTCACCTGGCGGACACGGACAACGACCGATACGCCGATCTGCCGTTCAGTACGCCGCAACATCCCTCGGAAACCGTCGAACGGCTCATACTGCGCCTGCTCGCCTACGCACTGCTCTACGAAGAGGGCATGGATTTTCGCAAGGGAGGCGTGAGCCAGGGGGAGGAACCCGACCTGAGCGTGCATGACCTCACCGGACAATTGCAACACTGGATAGAAATCGGCACCCCGGCGGAAGAACGCCTGCTCAAGGCCGCACGTCATACGCCCAGACTTACGGTATTCACCCACGATGGCCTGCTGCGGCGCTGGAAAAGCCAGCATGGCGGAAGGCTGCCGGCTTTCGACGGCAGGCTGTTGTGCGTGCAGGCGGATCTGGTGGAACACCTTGGGCAGGCCTTGCCACGCCGCATCCAGTGGCAAATGACCATCTCGGGGGGAATACTTTACCTGGACACGGGGGACAGCCACTACTCCAGCAGCATCATTCACTGCAGGAGTGATGACTTTCCGGAGATCTGTTGATGCCCGAGCACGAACGCAAATCAAGAATCCAACGCTCTGGAGCCGTCCGGATGCTGCCTGACCTGCTGGCTTTCTGCTTTGGAATCGGTATGGCTTACCTGTTTCACTGGGAGACACGTGACCTGGTGTGGAGCCTGTGGCTGAGCAGCCTGACCATAGGTTATGTCACCATCGTATCCACCATTGCCGGGGGCATCTATCTTGGACTGCGCATTGTCCGTCATAACGATTTCCCCGCAAACATGAAAACGGCGGCATTGTGGGGAATCCTGGGCGTGGCCCTGTTCTTCCTGGGTTTCTTCTCCCTGCATTTCTGCGCCTTTCACGCGGGCCATGCCAGTTTTCTGTCCTCTTTCTTCCCCATTCAAGGATTGCCCCCGGAACGATTTGCTTCCGCCTTCATGAACCCGCCGCTGCTGTGGAGCACCGCCATCCAGTACCTGTTTCCCTTGTATGGCCTGTTCCTGCTTCCCATGTTGATCGCGGAGCGGGAACATGTATTCGCCTCCCTGACCAAAGCCATACAGCTGGCGCGCCGCATCCAGTCAGATGACATGGACGTGGAGCGCTTCATTGAAGAGCATCGGCATCGCGGTAAGAACAAGGAAGTCGGCAGGCTGTTCTACCAGCCCTATCTGAATGTCATACGCATGCACTTCTTGATCTTCTTTTTTGCTATTGCCCAGGCCTGGGGCATAGAAGGCTTCCCTGTGTATGCGCTGGTGTACGCCGTCTATTTCTTTCCCTGGAGCAAGCAGTTCCCGAAAACCGCAGAAGCCTGATCACGGCACCGTCGCACCTGCCTGCCTCATCCCGGTTTCTGCGCCTGCTTGTAAGGATTGGAACCGTCTGGCTGGGCCTGAAAGCGCCGGTAGGGCCACTGGTACTGGGCCGGGTACTGGCGCGCCAGTTTCTCGACCCCGGCATTGAGTTCCGTCGCCGCCACCACCGCGTCCTGGTCAGCAATCGCGTTTCCGGCCAGGTGGCCGATGACCTTGTATTCTGGTTTGCGGCCGGTACGCACGAAGGAGATGAAATACACCGGCGCGCCAGTCTTGCGTGCAAAACGGTTCACCAGAGTCATGGTCAGGGCCGGCACGCCAAAGAAGGGCGCGAACACCCCCCCACCGCCTTTGGCCGTCTTGGGCTGCTGATCGGGAAGGATGACAATGAGCTCGCCATTTCCCAGAGCTTCGTAAAGCGCCTTGATGCCATGGCGGTCCGTGGGCACCATGCGGTTCTGTCCAGGCCGGTTGCGTCCTTCCAGCATCACCGACTCCAGTCCTTCCTTGCGCGGCGGCCGGTACAGGCCCGTGGCCTTGCCGATGCTGCCAAAGAAATGGGCGCTGATCTCGAAGTTGCCCAGATGCGGCATGGCCACCACCACGCCTTTTCCCCGGGACATGAGTTCCCGGATCTCCTCCGGCACCCTTCCCATGTCCAGGCGCTTGAGCCAGGCATCCGTACGGCCATACCAGACAGCAGGCATTTCCAGCAGGGTGATGGCATTTTCTTTGAGGGTGTCCCGCAGCAGACTGTCTTTTTCCCGGTCGCTCAGCTCAGGAAAACACAGGCTGATATTGATCCGGGCATTTTCCCGCTCACGATTGGGGATTCTGCAGGCCAGCCACCCGACGCCATGTCCCGCAGCCCGTAACACCGGCAAGGGCGTCAGAGACAAAAAACGGATAAAATAACGCAACAGGCGGGTTCGCATGAAAAACCAATCTATAATCAGAACTGGCCCAATACTAACCGGAAACCTGCATGGATAACACAGCCCCCATCGGCCTGACCCCTCAAGAGACCTTCGAACTGCTGCAGGAGAATCCCCGGGCGGTTCTGGTTGACGTCCGTTCCAGCATGGAATTCCTGTTCGTCGGACATCCCGTGGGCGCCGTACACATTCCCTGGATCGATGAACCGGAGTGGGACATCAACCCGGAGTTCGTCACGGATATCCGCAAGCTGCTCCTTGGCGGGGTATCCCATGACGGCAGCCATGCCAGCGCCCCCGTGATACTGATCTGCCGTAGCGGCAAACGCTCCTTGGAAGCGGGCAAGCTTCTGCTCCAGGCCGGACTCACGGATGTCTACAATGTGGATGAGGGCTTCGAGGGCGAGCTCAACGACAAACACCAGCGCAGCACCCTCAACGGCTGGCGTTTTCGCGGACTGCCCTGGGAGCAGTGCTGATCCATGGCTGTACTCCTGTGCCGGGACAAACCGGGCGTACATCTGCAGGGGCTGGTGGGACGCTACGGCCTCAAGCTGGAATGGGTGCAGGATCAGCAGCCCATTCCCGGCTCCCACTTCGGAGATCCCGAAGCCGGCCTCATCGGCAACCGCCTGCTGGTGAGAGGCGACACACCGATACATTCCGCTTTCCATGAGACCTGTCACTACATCTGTATGGACGGCCAGAGGCGCGCCAGCCTGCACACGGATGCCGGTGGCGGCTACGATGAAGAAAACGGCGTCTGCTACCTGCAGATCCTCCTCGCGGACCACCTGCCGGGTTTCGGACGTGATCGCATGTTTGCCGACATGGACAAATGGGGTTACAGCTTCCGCCTGGGCAGCGCTTCCGCCTGGTTCTATGAAGATGCGGAGGATGCCCGGGCATGGCTGCTGACGTACAATCTCATCGACGAACAAGAACAACCCACATGGATGCTGCGACAATGATCAAGAAATGCCTGTTTCCCGCCGCCGGTTATGGCACCCGCTTTCTCCCGGCCACCAAATCCATTCCCAAGGAAATGCTGCCCATCGTGAACAAGCCCCTGATCCAGTACGGGGTGGAGGAAGCCAGCAGCGCCGGCATGACGGACATCGCTATCGTCACCGGCCGGGGTAAGCATGCCATCGAAGATCTCTTCGACAACAACCGCATCATCGAAGACGCCGTGCGCGGTTCCGACAAGGAAGCGCTCCTGGAAGAAACCAACCGCCTGATGGAAGAATGCACCTTTTCCTATACCCGGCAGAAACAGATGAAAGGCCTGGGCGACGCCATTCTTTCCGGGGAACCGCTGATCGGGGACCAGCCTTTTGGCGTGGTTCTGGCTGACGACCTGTGTATTGGGGAGAAGGAAGAACACAACGTACTGTCACAGATGGTGAACATCTACAACAAATATCAGTGCAGCGTCATTGCCATCGAGGAAGTGCCGGAAGCGGAAACCCACAAATACGGTGTCATCGCCGGCGTAGAAGTGGAGCCAGGCATCTTCAACATCAAGGAAATGGTGGAAAAACCCCCTGCGGGCACAGCCCCCAGCAACCTGGCCATCATTGGCCGCTATCTGCTCACGCCGGACATCTTCGAGCTCCTGCGCAACCAGCCTGCAGGCACTGGGGGGGAAGTCCAGATTACGGATGCCCTGAAACGCCAGACCCAGACCAACCGGGTCATCGCCTACCGGTTCCAGGGAAGGCGCTTCGACTGCGGCAGTGTGCATGGCTTCGTGGAAGCCACCAATTATTTCTACGAAAAGTGCTTCAAGTGACCGGGCTCAACGACAGGCAGGAAGCAGAATGCGCTTTTCCTGAGCATTGTCAACGCATTGAAGCGTCGAATACCTTATTATGAGTGGGTTGCCTGCCCTGGTACGGTAACTTATTCTTCCTTGCATTGAATAACAGGCACTGAACGGCATGTCGGAATACGCGCTCATACTCGTCAGCACCGTACTGGTGAACAACTTCGTCCTGGTGAAGTTCCTGGGGCTATGCCCCTTCATGGGCGTTTCGCGCAAGCTGGAAACCGCCATGGGCATGGGGCTGGCCACCACTTTCGTGCTCACCCTGTCCTCGGTGGCCAGTTACCTGGTGAACAGCTGGATGCTGGAACCCCTGGGCCTGGAATACATGCGCACCATCGCCTTCATCCTGGTTATCGCCGTGGTGGTGCAGTTCACCGAAATGGTGATGCACAAAACCAGTCCGGTGCTTTATCAGGTGCTGGGCATCTTCCTGCCCCTGATCACCACCAATTGCGCGGTGCTGGGCGTGGCCCTGCTCAACACCCAGGAGCAGCACAACTTCGTCGAATCCGCCCTGTACGGTTTCGGCGCCGCCGTGGGCTTTTCCCTGGTGCTGGTGCTGTTCGCCGCCATCCGTGAGCGGGTAAATGCCGCCGACGTGCCTGAACCCTTTAAAGGCAATGGTATCGCCCTCATCACCGCGGGACTCATGTCCATGGCTTTCATGGGCTTCTCCGGGCTGGTGTCCGGATGATCACTGCCATCTTTGCCATTGCCGCCCTGTCAACCGCTTTCGGCCTCCTGCTGGGCTACTCCGCCATCCGTTTCAAAGTGGATGGCGATCCCCTGGTTGACCAGATCGACGCCATTCTGCCTCAGACCCAGTGCGGCCAGTGCGGTTTTGCCGGCTGCCGCCCCTATGCCGAAGCCATTGCTGCTGGCGAGGCGGAAATCAACCGCTGCCCTCCCGGCGGGGAAGCCGGCATGCTGGCCCTGGCAGATCTGCTGGGCAAGGAACCTGTACCTCTGGAAAACGAGGAAGCCGCCAGCAAGGGCAAGATGATCGCCCACATCCGGGAGGACGAATGCATAGGCTGCACTCTGTGCATCCAGGCCTGCCCGGTAGATGCCATCGTGGGCGCCGCCAAGCAGATGCACACGGTTATCGCCGATCAGTGCACAGGCTGTGAACTGTGCCTGCCACCCTGTCCCGTGGAATGCATCGAGATGGTCCCCGTCAAGACCACCTTGAGCAGCTGGAAATGGCCCTTCCCGGGCAGTGATGAACAGGCTCCTGTCCAGGAGTCCGGCTCATGATCACCAAGAATCCTGGCAGCTGGGACTTCCACGGCGGCATTCACCGCCCAGACTGCAAATCCATGTCAGCAGGCAAATACCTGGGCAAGGTGCCCTTGCCCGAGACCCTGGTGCTGCCCCTGCAACAGCATATCGGCGCCATGGCCGAACCGACTGTCAAGGTCGGCGATCAGGTTCTGAAAGGACAAACCATCGCCCGGGTCACCGAATACATTGGCGCCCCCATACACGCGCCCACGTCAGGCACTGTGACAGCCATTGAGGAGCATCCGGTACCCCATCCCTCCGGACTCAGCGCCCCCTGCATCGTGCTGCAGGTGGATGGAAAGGATACCTGGGACGAACTCCCCGAACCCCTGCCGTATTTCGACGATATGGACCCCTCCCTGCTGCGGGAACGCATCCGCTGGGCGGGCATCGTCGGCCTGGGTGGCGCCGCCTTCCCCACCAGTGTGAAGGTAAACCACGGCCCGGACCGGCCTATTCAAACCCTGGTGGTCAATGGCGCCGAATGCGAACCCTATATCACCTGTGACGATCTGCTCATGCGCGAGCAGGCGGACCGCGTTGTGGAAGGCATCAAAGTGCTCCTCTACGTGGTGGACGCCGAGGAATGCCTCATCGGCATCGAGGACAACAAACCCGAGGCCATTGCCGCCATGCGCAAAGCCGTGGCCGAATCCGGTCTCAAGGACGTTCAGGTGGTGCAGGTGCCCACCCGCTACCCCATGGGCGGGGAAAAACAGCTCATCAAGGTACTCACCGGAAAGGAAGTACCCTCCAACGGCATTCCCTCGGAGATCGGGGTGATCTGCGTGAACGTGGCCACCGCCGCAGCGGTCACAGACGCGGTCATGGCCGGGCGCCCCCTGCTCAGCCGCCTGGTGACCGTCACGGGGGAAGGCATCAGTACGCCGGGCAATCTTGAAGTACCCTTTGGGGTGGCTATGTCCCATGTGATCGAACAAGCCGGAGGATATACGGACAAGGCCTACAAACTGATTCTGGGCGGTCCCATGATGGGCTTCACCCTGGGTGACGATGCATTGCCGGTGACCAAGGGCAGCAACTGCCTGCTGGCGGCCAGCCGTGAGGAAGCCCCACCTCCGGACAAGGCCCGCCCCTGTATCCGCTGCGGCAAATGCATGGATGCCTGCCCCGCCCAGCTCCTGCCCCAGCAGCTCTACTGGTACGCACGCGCCAGGGATTTTGAAAAAACCCAGGAATACAACCTGTTCGACTGCATCGAATGCGGCTGCTGTTCCTGGGTCTGTCCGTCCCACATTCCCCTGGTCCAGTATTATCGCTTTGCCAAGACCGAAACCTGGGCCCTGGAAAAAGAGAAGCGTCAGGCAGAGGATGCCCGCCGCCGCCACGAGGCCCGGGTGGAACGCCTGGAGCGCCTGGAGCGTGAACGCAAGGCGCGCCTGCGGCAGAAGAAGGAAGCCCTGCAAAAGAAAACCGCGGCTGGCGGCGCCGATCCCAAGAAAGCCGCCGTAGAGGCCGCCGTGAAACGGGTGGCGGAAAAGAAAGCCCGTCAGGCCGAGGCCGAAAAGAGCACCGAGGAATCCTCATGAAGTTGCCGGTTCACACCTCCCCCTATGGCAGTCTGCCCAACAACGTTACCCGCGTCATGGGCGAAGTGCTGCTGGCCCTGGTGCCCGGTATCATTGCCCTGGTGTACTATTTTGGCTGGGGCGTGCTCATCAACATCGGCATTGCCGTCACCACCGCCCTGGCCGCCGAAGCTGGCGTGCTGCGTCTGCGCAAGCGCCCTGTACGCCCCGCGCTCACGGATCTGAGCGCCACGGTGACTGCCGTGCTTCTGGCCATCGCCCTGCCCCCCCTGACCCCCTGGTGGATGACGGTGCTGGGGGTATTGTTCGCCATCGTCATGGTCAAACACCTGTACGGCGGTCTGGGCTACAACCCGTTCAACCCCGCCATGGCCGCCTATGTGCTGCTGCTGGTCTCCTTCCCCGTGGCCATGACCCAGTGGCTGCCGCCGGTACTGCTCAACGAACATCCCCTATCATTCGTCCAGACCCTGTCGGCCATCTTCGGGGGCGGACTGCCCGATCACCTGACCTGGGATACCATTACCAGCGCCACACCCCTGGACGCCATGCGCGAACAGCTCAAGATGAACAAGACCATCAGCGAAATCGCCCAGAACCCCATGTGGGGTGATTTCGGCGCCCGGGGCTGGGAATGGGTCGGCAACTGGTTTCTGCTGGGCGGACTGTTCCTGCTCTGGCGCAAGGTCATCACCTGGCACATCCCTTTTGCCATGATCGCCGGTCTGCTCCTGGCTTCAGGCCTATTCTGGCTCTTCGATCCCGAATCCATGCCCTTCCCCGGCTTTCACCTGTTCAGCGGCGGCATGATCCTTGGCGCCTTCTTCATCGCCACGGACCCGGTTACCGCCGCCACCACGTCCAAGGGACGCCTGGTCTATGGTTTTCTCATCGGCCTGACCGTATTCATCATCCGCACCTGGGGCGGCTATCCAGACGCGGTGGCTTTTGCGGTGCTGCTGATGAACATGGCGGCGCCCACCATTGACTATTACACCCAGCCCCGGGTGTTCGGCGCCAGGGACAAGGACAATGCCTGATCTGAACCGCAATATCTTCATCAGTGCCGCCATTCTGGGCATCTTCGGGGTTCTGGGCGCCACCCTGGTATCTCTGACCTGGACCGCCACGGCAGAGCGCATTGCGCGCAACCAGCAGGAGGCCTTCCTGCACAATGTGTACAAGCTCATCGATAAGAAAGAAATTGACAATGACCTGCTCAAGGATGTCATCACCCTGAATACCCCTGCCCTGGCAAAATCCGAAATCAAGGTCTACCGGGCGCGCAAGCAGGGACAGCCCGTAGCGGTGATTTTCAGCCCGGTGCAGGCCCCCGGCTATGCCAGCCCCATCAACCTGATGGTCGGCATCCGCTATGACGGCACCCTGGGAGGCGTACGGGTTCTGTCCCATCTGGAAACCCCGGGTCTGGGCGACAAGATCGACGAGGAAAAATCCGACTGGATTCTCTCCTTCACCGGGAAGTCCCTGGGCAATCCCCCTCCTGACAAATGGAAAGTGAAAAAAGACGGCGGCGTGTTCGACCAGTTCACCGGCGCCACCATCACCCCGCGCAGCGTGGTGGGCACGGTAAAAAAAGTTCTGGAATACTATGCCAGAGAAAAGGAAAACCTGTTTAAAAAACCCGCTGAAAAAATCGACGAAGTACCCATGCACTGATAGGCAACCATATGAGCATGTCCAACCGTGAAATCATCGCCAATGGCCTGTGGAACAACAACCAGGCTCTTGTTGCCCTGCTCGGGCTGTGTCCCCTGCTGGCGGTGTCCAACACTCTGATAAACGGCCTGGGCCTGGGCCTGGCCACCACCCTGGTGCTGATCTCTTCCAACGCCACTATCTCCTTCATCCGCAACTGGGTGCGCCAGGAAGTACGCCTGCCGGTGTTCGTGCTGGTCATCGCCTCCTTCGTAACCGCTGTGGAACTGGCCATGAACGCCTGGTTTCACGACCTGCACAAGATCCTGGGCATCTTCATTCCCCTCATTGTCACCAACTGCACCATCGTGGGCCGCGCCGAGGCCTTTGCTTCACGCAATCCCGTACCCCAGTCCATGCTGGACGGCCTGAGCATAGGCATGGGTTTTACCCTGGTGCTCATGACCCTGGGCGCTCTGCGGGAATTCATCGGCCAGGGTACTATCCTGTCCGGCGTGCATCTCATGTTCGGCGAGGCCGCCAGGGGGCTGAGTTTCTCCATGGGCAACGATTTCCATGGCCTGATCCTGGCCATTCTGCCTCCCGGCGCTTTCTTTGGCCTGGGTCTGCTCATTGCCCTGAAGCACGTCATCGACAAGCGCAATGCCGCCCGCGCCGCCAGCCGGGTGGAAACCGTACCGGCTGAAGCCGCACCCGCGGAAGGATGAACCGGGAAAAGCGCCGGGAAATCTTCGAGCGCCTGCGCGCGGCCACCCCCCACCCCACCACGGAGCTGAACTACAGCAGCCCCTTCGAACTCCTGGTGGCCGTGATTCTGTCCGCCCAGGCCACAGACGTAGGGGTGAACAAGGCCACGGCAAAGCTCTTTCCCGTGGCCAACACCCCTCAGGCCATCCTCGATCTGGGAGAGGATCGCCTGAAGGAATACATCAAGACCATCGGTCTGTACAACAGCAAGGCCAAGAACATCATCGCCACCTGCCGCATCCTTCTTGAAGAGCATGACGGCGAGGTGCCTGACAGGCGCGAGAAGCTGGAGGCTCTGCCCGGCGTGGGGCGCAAAACCGCCAACGTGGTCCTGAACACCGCCTTCGGCCAGCCCACCATGGCCGTGGACACCCACATCTTCCGGGTCAGCAACCGCACCGGCATCGCCAAAGGCAAGACCGTGCTGGAAGTGGAAAAGAAACTGCTGCGCCATGTACCAAGAGAATTCCTGCACGATGCCCATCACTGGCTGATCCTGCACGGACGTTACACCTGCATTGCGCGCAAGCCCCGTTGCGGTTCCTGTATCATCGAAGATCTGTGCGAATACAAGGAAAAAACCGAATCATGAAAACCTATCACAAGTCCCCTGAAGCCATTGCTGCTCTGAGCGCCGAGCAGTACCGCATCACCCAGGAAAACGGCACCGAAGCCCCGGGCAGCGGCGAGTATCTGCACAACCATGAGCCCGGCATCTACGTGGACCTGGTATCCGGCGAACCCCTGTTCACCTCGAAAGACAAGTTCGATTCCGGCTGCGGCTGGCCCAGCTTCACCCGCCCCATCTCTACAGACTTCGTCCGGGAACTGCAGGACAACAGCCACGGCATGACACGTACCGAAGTCCGCTCCACCCACGGTGACAGCCACCTGGGGCATGTCTTCACCGATGGCCCCCAGGATCGGGGCGGCCTGCGTTACTGCATCAATTCCGCTGCCGTGCGCTTCATTCACCGGGATGACATGGAGGCCGAAGGCTATGGCGAGTATTTGCCCCTGCTGGAGGAATCCTCATGAGCCTGGAAAAAGCCCTGCTCGCCGGCGGCTGCTTCTGGGGCATGCAGGAGCTGATCCGCAAGCTACCCGGCGTGGTGAACACCCGGGTAGGCTACACGGGGGGCGATGTTCCCAATGCCACTTACCGGAATCACGGCAATCACGCCGAAGCCATAGAGATCGAATTCGACAACCAGCTGACGAGTTACCGGGATATCCTGGCCTTTTTTTTCCAGATTCATGATCCCAGCACACCAAACCGCCAGGGCAACGACCGGGGATCGTCCTACCGTTCAGAAATCTTCTACCTCAATGATGCGCAAAAACAAACGGCTCAAGAGATGATCGACAAGGTCAACGCTTCCGGCCGCTGGCCCGGGCCAGTGGTCACCCGGGTTTCTCCGGCGGGAGATTTCTGGGAAGCAGAGCCAGAACACCAGGACTACCTCCAGCAGCATCCCGGCGGCTATACCTGTCATTTTCCCCGGCCGGACTGGGTGCTGCCGGAAGACGAATAAGAGAGGTTATTGACCCGGCAGCAGGGGCTCCTCGTCATCCAGATCATCCAGTTCCACTTTCTCAATCTTGACGAAACGCCCGCTGATCTTCTGCGCCGAGGTATTTACCTTTTTGACATCATCATGGGCCATGCGGATGTGATCGGCGAGCTTGTCCATGCGCTGCTGAAAACGCCCAAAATCCGCTGACAGCAGGCGCAGGTGCTCCTGAATAATATGCACCTGCTTGCGTGTGGCCACATCCTTGATGACCGCCCGGGCCGTGGTCAGCACCGCCATCAGGGTGGTGGGCGACACCAGCCACACCCTGGCCCGCTGGGCTTCCTCCACCAGCTCAGGAAAATGGGCGTGGATCTCAGCGAACAAAGACTCCGCCGGCAGGAACATGACCGCGCCATCGGCGGTCTCGCCGGGAATCAGGTACTTGCCGGCGATGTCCTGGATATGTTTCCTGATGTCCTGGCGGAACTGCCGCCGGGCCTGGGTGCGATCTCCTTCCGGGGCTTCGTTGTCCATCATGCGCTGGTAGCTTTCCAAAGGAAACTTGGCGTCCACGGGCACCTTTCCCGTGGGCTCCGGCAGGGTGAGCAGACAGTCCACGCGCATACCATTGCTCAGGCTGGCCTGCATGGTATAGCTGCCTTCGGGCATGACATTGCGCACCAGCCCTTCCAACTGCACTTCGCCAAAAGCGCCTCTCGAACGCTTGTCCGTGAGCACCTCCTGCAGGCTCACCACGTTGCCCGACAATTCCGTGATCTTCTTCTGGGCTTCATCGATGCGCGACAGATGTTCCAGCACCCGGCTGAACACTTCTGTGGTCTTTTCGAAACCTTCAGTAAGGCGTTTCTCCACCTGGCCGCTGATCTGCTGCAGGCGTTCGTCCGTGGTTCGCGCCAGCCCCTCCAGGCGCTCGTTCATGGCCCTGGCGGCCTCGGCCTGGGTCTGGCGTAACTGACCGCCCACGTGCTCCATGCCCTGGCGCAGGGCTTTGTGCTGCTGATCCAGGGCTTCTGTCTGGCGCTTCTCGAAACTTTCCCGCTGGGCACCAAGCTGTTCACTGACCTCCCGCTGCAGCTGTATGAAGCGCTCCAGCAGGGTCTCTTTCATCACGCTGGCATCCAGGGTGAGTTGGCGCTGCAGCATGACCTGGCGCTGTCCCAGAGTTTCCTGCAGCTCGTTCACACTGCGGTGCACGCCTTCCTGGGTAAGGAGCTGGTTCTTGATGAAACCCTCGCTGATATCTGTGCGCTGCCCCTCCAGAGCGCTGTACAGACCTGCAGCCATTTCTTCCAGATCCACCGAAAGGCGATGCAGATGCTGCTTCTGCAACAGCAGGATGCGCAGCAGCCAGACAAGGACCAACACTGCCAGGAACACCCCGGACAAGATGATTTCCTGGCTGTACTGCCCCCAGAAAGCCTGAAGATTGTGCATGGTTTAGATGATGACAAAAGGATAGAATCAGTTTCCGAAATTAACACAGATCCGCCATGCATGTTCACCTGAAAACCCTGGGCTGCCGCCTCAACGAAGCCGAACTGGAATCCTGGTCGCGGGATTTCCAGGCTCAGGGCATCCTGCCCACGGCCTCTCCCGGGAATGCCGACCTGGTGGTGATCAACACCTGTGCAGTCACGGAAGAAGCGGTGAAGAAATCCCGTAAGATTCTGCGCCGCGCCCAGCGGGACAACCCGCGGGCCAAGCTGGTGGTAAGCGGCTGCTATGCCTCCTTGAACCCGGAGCAGGCCGCCGCCGACCTGGGGGTGGATCTCATCGTGCCCAACACGGAAAAGGAACGGCTGGCGGAAATTGCCATCCGGGAATTGCAGTTGCCCACCATGCCCGTCACCGCCATGGCTCCCGGCAGCTACAGTCCACTGCAACGCAACCGCCAGCGGGCCTTTATCAAGGTTCAGGACGGCTGCCGTTACCGCTGCACTTACTGCATCGTCACCCTGGCCCGGGGGGAAGAACGCAGCCGTCCCGTCTCTGAAGTCATCGGGGAAATCAACGCCCTGTCAGAACAGGGCCTGCAGGAGATCGTGCTGGCCGGAGTGCATCTTGGAGGCTACGGCAGCGACACTGGCAGCAGCCTGAAGCAGCTGGTGGAAGCTGTACTGGCAGAAACAAACATACCCCGCATCCGCCTGGGTTCCCTGGAACCCTGGGATCTGCCCGAAGATTTCTGGACGCTGTTCAGCAATCCCCGCCTCATGCCCCACCTGCATCTTCCCATGCAGAGCGGCGCGGACTCGGTGCTACGGCGCATGTCCCGGCGCTGCCGCAGCGGTGAATTTCTGGAACTGGTGGAAAGCGCCCGACAACAAATACCGGATTTCAATGTCACCACAGACATTATCGTCGGCTTCCCCGGAGAAACGGCGGCCGAATGGCAACAGACCCTGGAATTCGTGGAACGCGCTGCCTTTGGCGACATTCATATCTTCGCCTTTTCCCCCCGCAGCGGCACCAAGGCCGCCATGCTTCCGGGCGCCATTCCCAGAGAAACCAAGCGCCAGCGAAGCGAGCAGCTTCACCAACTGGCTGCCAGGCTCAAGCGGAATATGCTGAAGAAGCAACTCGAAAAAACCTTTCCGGTACTTGTCGAAGACACGCCCAGCGAGAGTGAAACGGGCTTCAGCCAGTCAGGCTACCTGCCCAACTATCTGCGTGTCCGCTTTCCAGTCCACGACAACCTGGCCAATCAGATTGTCAGAGTACGGATCACGGGAACAGAAGGCGACTTGCTGCGGGGAGAATTTCTTTCAGCCAAGACTTGAAAATCCCTCCATGCCTACCATACTTACGACAGGACGTTGAAGAAGCAATCGATGTAGGAGGCCAAAAGATGTTCCTCAAGGAAAAGAAAAGCGGCGATCTGGTAGAAGTGCTGGGATTGGGGGATTTGTTTGATCCCAGCCGCGAAAAGGTGCCGGGACGTTTCCATGCAGGTGAGGAGATGGGCGAACCCGCCACATTCTTCAAGACAGAACTGGTATTTCCTTCAGACGAGCCCCTGCCCCGCTGCTGGTTGGATCCCAACTATAAGATTCGATAGTCCCTTTATAGATCGGCATCCACCCATACCGGAGAGTGATCCGAGGGTTTTTCCATGCCCCGGATGTCGTAAGCGATGCCTGCGTCCTTCAGTTTAACAAACAAAGGATGGCTGGCAAGTAGCAGATCAATGCGCAGACCGCGCTTGGGATCGCGGTCAAAGCCCCGGCTGCGATAGTCAAACCAGCTGAAGCGCTGGTCTTCATCAGGGTATTTTTCCCGCCAGCTGTCATGCAGGCCCCAGCTCATGAGGGTCTGCAGCCATTCCCTTTCTTCCGGCAGGAAAGAACACTTGCCCGTGCGCAGCCAGCGCTTCATATTGTCCGGACCGATACCGATGTCCTTGTCTGTGGGGGCGATGTTCATGTCACCGATGATGGCCAGGTGGGTATCTGCCTTGAAATCCTGATTCAGCCAGTCAGTGAGATCCGCATAGAACTTGCGCTTGGCGGGAAACTTGACCGGGTGTTCCCGGCTTTCGCCTTGGGGAAAATAGCCGTTGATTACGGTTATCTCCTCACCACCAGGCGTTTTGTAGATGCCGGTGATGAGCCGTTTCTGGCTGTCCTCACCATCGTCAGGCAGGCCGCGGATGATCTCCAGGGCAGGTTCCCGGGACATGAGAGCCACGCCGTAGTGCCCCTTCTGACCGTGAAAGTCAACGTGATACCCAAGGTCCTCGATCATCTCCCGGGGAAACTCGCTGTCCTGCACCTTGGTTTCCTGCAGGCCGATGATATCCGGCCGGTACTGCTCCACCAGAGCTTTGAGTTGATGGGGACGGGCGCGGACGCCGTTGACGTTGAAGGATACGATGCGCATGGAAGTTCCGGATGATGGATGAATGTCAGAAGTCTATCAGACTGGACGGGAGAGAAAACCTTCGAGTCAGCCTGTCTTACGGTTTGCTATCTGTTCTTGCTGATCACACCCCTCTCCCTGGCCCTCTCCCCTCAAGGAGGATGACGTAAAAGCCCTTCCCTGGACTTTCACGACTCGGAATCGGAAAAGTGCGATTTTCCGATTCCTCCATTTTCAATGGCTTACAGCCATCGAAAATGGCGACGCATCCCTGCATCGCGGAGGCTGTCGCCTTTTGCGACACCCTCCTCAAGGGGAGAGGGAGAAACCGGCTGCCTGATTTGTCAGGGGTGAGACAGTTGAGCTTCCAGTTTTTTCAGAAAAATCCCGGGTTGCTCGGCATAAACCCAGTGCCCGGCGCCGGGAATCTGTATGATCTCCGCCCGGGGAAAAAGCTGCCGAATCCGCCCTTCATGTTCCGGCCTGATGTAATCAGAAAGTTCTCCCTTGATAAAACAGACCGGCCCGGAATAGCTCACGCCCTGGGCATACTCGGGAAAAGCACTGATACTGTCCAGGCCATCACGCAGGGCGCGCAGGTTATTACGCCAGCGCCAACCCTCGTCCGTGCGTTGCAGGTTCTGAAGCATGTGATCTCTCACTGCCTTGTCCGTCACCCGCCGGGCCAGGAGTTCATCAGCATGGCGACGGTTCTCCAGCTTGTCCAGGGGAAGCGCCAGAAGCGCATCCAATAGCTGTGCCAGCCGGCCTTCATAAGTAACCGGGGCAATATCCACCACCACAAGGCGCTCCACCCTGCCGGGATGCTCCAGAGCCAGGCTCATGGCGGTCTTGCCACCCATGCTGTGACCCACGAGCGCGGCCTGTTCCACATCCTTGTCGTCCATGAGTTCCAGTACGTCTCCGGCCA